>CAMDAL010000006.1 GCA_945888565.1 Devosia equisanguinis
ACGGCTTGATGGCGGTGATCTTCATGGGTGGGGGTTACCAGCTGGTCATGCCGCCGTCTTCCAGCCGGGCGACCGGCAGGTAGGCGGGCGAATAAGGATATTTGGCGGCGAGGGCTTCATCGATATCGGTGCCGCTGCCGGGCGTCTCGTTGGGGTAGAGATAGCCGCGATCGTAGCGCCAGTCACACTTGAAGACGTCGTAGGTCTCCTGGGTGTAGCCGGTGAACTCCTGGATGCCGAAGTTCGAGATGGCGGTATCGACGTGGATATTGGCGCCCATGGTGGCGGGCGACATGTCCATCGGGCCGTGACAGGCCGACTTCACGTGGTAGATCGAGGCGAAATCGAAGATCTTCTTGATGCCGGTGACGCCGCCAGCATGGACGGCGGTGACGCGGATGTAGTCGATCAGCTGTTCCTGGATCAGCGTGGTGCAGTCGTAGATCGAGTTGAAGATCTCGCCGACGGCCAGCGGCTGCGTCGTGTGCTGCCGGATGATGCGAAAACCTTCCTGCAGTTCGGCCGGGATGGCGTCCTCGAGCCAGAACAGGCGGTAGGGTTCGAGGTCCTTGCCGAGGCGGGCGGCCTCGATGGGGGTGAGGCGGTGGTGGACGTCGTGCATCAGGTGCACGTCGTAGCCGACGGTGTCGCGCAGCTTGTCGAACAGCTTCGGCACCAGCGGCATGTACTTGTGGGTCGCCCAGACTTCCTCGACCGGCATGGCGCGGACCATGCCGCCATTGGTCTGCACGGCGCCGGGGCCGGTGCCGTAGATCGGCGGCAGGCCGGGGATCGAGACCTGGGCGCGGATCGCCTCGAGGCCCTGCTCCTTCATGGCGACGACGCCTTCGACCACCTCATTGATGTCGAGGCCGCCGACATGCTTGTAGACCATCACCTTGTCGCGCGACCGGCCGCCCAGCAACTGGTAGAGCGGCATGTTGGCGACCTTGGCCTTGATGTCCCACAGCGCCATGTCGATGGCCGCGACCGCCGCCATGGTGATCGGGCCGCGACGCCAGTAGGCACCCTTGTAGAGGTACTGCCAGATGTCTTCGGTGCGGAGCGGGTCCTTGCCGATGAGGGTTGGCGCGATGTGGTCCTGCAGGTAGGAAACGACCGCCAGCTCGCGGCCGTTCACCGTGCCGTCGCCGATGCCGTAGACGCCCTCGTCGGTGATCACCTTGACCGTGACGAAGTTGCGTCCGGGCGAGCAGACGATGACTTTTATCTCTTTGATCTTCATTCTTTGACGCTCGGAGTTTGGATCAGGACCAGGTGCGGTCCCAGGAATGGTCGTTGTCCCAGCGGCTGGTTTCCTGCCAGATGCCGGTGACGCCCGGCTGCAGGTGCTGCATCAGCAGTTCGTCGTTGAGGTCGTCGATGCCGAGGCCCGGCTTGTCGGTGAGGGTGATAAAGCCATTCTGCACGATGGGCTTGGGCAGTCCGATCTGGATGTCGTCCCACCACGGCACTTCGACCGAGTGGTATTCAAGCGCCATGAAGTTCTCGGTGGCGGTTGCAACGTGCGCGGCGGCGATCGCGGCGATCGGGCTTTCGGCCATGTGGATAGCCATCGAGATACCGTAGTCCTGCGCGCGGTCGCCGATCTTCTTGGTCTCGAGGATGCCGCCGGTGGTGAGCAGGTCGGGGTGGATGACCGAGATGCCGGCGTTGAAAAGCGGCTCGAAGTTTTCCTTCAGGTAGATGTCCTCGCCGGTGCAGATCGGCACGGCGGTGGCTTCCTGCAGACGGCGATAGCCTTCGGTATGCTGCCACGGGATGACGTCTTCGAGCCAGGCCGGGGTGTATTTCTCGATCCGCTGGGCGAGGCGGATGCCGTCCGACATCGAAATGTGACCGAGATGGTCGATGGCGAGCGGAATATCGGGGCCGATGACCTCGCGGACTTCGGCGATGTACTGCTCGAGCAGGTCGAGGCCCTTTTCGGAGAAGTGCAGGCCGGTGAAGGGGTGCATGACGTTTTGCGCGTCATAGACCATGTTGCGCGCCTTGCGCTCAGCGTCGTTGGTGGCGAGGAGACCGCCGGCATGCTGCTTGAAGCCATCGAGCACACCGGCCGGGCCGACGACGGCGCCGGGGATGTGGGCGATTTCCATGAGCCCCAGGTCCATCTTCAGGAAGGTGAAGCCCATGTCCATGCGCTCTTTGAGGCGCTTGCCCATCTCGGTGCCGCTCGGACGATCGGCGTCGGTGTCGCAGTAGACGCGGACCTTGTCGCGGAACTTGCCGCCCAGCATCTGGTAGATCGGCATACCGTAGGCCTTGCCGGCGAGATCCCACAGCGCGATCTCGATGGCAGAAACGCCGCCGCCCTGGCGGCCGTGGCCGCCGAACTGCTTGATGCGGCGGAACAGCCGGTCGATGTCGCAGGGGTTTTCGCCGAGCAGGCGGGATTTCAGCATCAGCGCGTAGGTGGCGCTGGCGCCGTCGCGGACTTCGCCGAAACCCACAATGCCCTGGTTGGTGTAGATCTTCAGCAGCGCCGAGCGGAACGGCGCGCCGGTGATCTCGGCGACGCGGATGTCGGTGATCCGAAGGTCGGACGGGCGCGAGCTCGTGTTGACGTGGTTGAGGGCTGTGTCGGCGCTGGTCATGTCATCGAAGTCCGGGTTGAGGAACGGCCCGCACCTGGATGCGGGCCGGAATGGGGGAAGGTTGGAAACGGGGGCTAGAGCCGCAGCGCCATCTCGGTTTCGCCGTCGAACAGGTGCATGCGGTCCTGATCGAACTCGAGGAACACGGGCTCGTCCGGCCGCAGCGCGAAGGACGGCGGAACGCTGACGTTGACGGTCGCGCCGGAAACGAAGACCTGGGCGAAGGTGACGTCGCCGGTGGGCTCGACGGTGTAGACCTTGCCGGGAACGGCGCCGGGCACCTGGACCTTGTGCACCTTGATGGTGGAGTGCCGGCCGCCAAGGACGACCTTGTTGGAGGTCGCCGACAGCGCCTTCCTGCCATTGGCGTCCGACAGCGGCATCTCCCAGCCTTCGGGGCTGGTGAGCACGACCTGGGTGCCCTTCGAG
Source organism: Devosia equisanguinis (assembly GCA_945888565.1). GTDB lineage: Bacteria > Pseudomonadota > Alphaproteobacteria > Rhizobiales > Devosiaceae > Devosia_A > Devosia_A equisanguinis_A. The sequence goes on from CAMDAL010000006.1 coordinate 3,048, forward strand.
GCGGCGGTCAGCGGCACCAGGCTCATGGCGGGCGAACCGACGAAGCTGGCGACGAACATGTTCACCGGATGGGCGAAGACGTTGGCCGGGCTGTCGTATTGCTGCAGGAAGCCGCCGTTCATCACCGCCATCTTGTCGCTCATGGTGACGGCCTCGAGCTGGTCGTGCGTCACGTAGATGATGGTGGCGCCCAGATCCTGGTGGAAGCGCTTGATCTCGGAGCGCATCTGCACGCGCAGCTTGGCGTCGAGGTTGGACAGCGGTTCGTCCATGAGGAAGACCCGCGGCTCGCGCACCAGGGCGCGGCCGAGGGCAACACGCTGCTGCTGGCCGCCCGACAGTTCGCGCGGCTTGCGTTCGAGCAGATGCGTGATGTCCAGCGTCTTGGCGGCGTCGCGCACCTTCTTGTCGATCTCTTCCTTGGGCAGCTTTCGCATCTGCAGGGGGAAGGCGAGGTTCTTGTAGACCGACTTCTGCGGGTAGAGCGCGTAGTTCTGGAACACCATGGCGATGTCCCGATCCTTCGGATCGAGATTGGTGACGTCGCGATCACCGATGGTGACCGCGCCGCCGGACATCGAGATGAGGCCGGCGACGAGATTCAGCGTGGTGGTCTTGCCGCAGCCGGAGGGGCCGACGAGCGCGACGAACTCGCCATCTTCCACCGTGAGCGACACGCGGTTCACGGCGTAGACCGGACCGTAGTTCTTGACCACGTCTTTGAGAACAACCTGAGCCATAACGGTTCCCGGGGTTAGTGCTTCACGGCGCCCTCAGTCAGGGCGCGCACGAAGTAGCGTTGCAGGACGAGGAACAGCACCACGACGGGTATGCTCATCAGGAAAGTGGCTGCCATCAGGCCCGGCCAATCGGTGGCGTTCTCGGAGAAGAAGCGCTGGATACCCACCGGCAGGGTCATCTGATCGTGCCGGGTGAGGAAGGTGTAGGCGTAGATGTACTCGTTCCAGGCGCCGATGAAGCTGTAGATCGAGGTAGCGATGATGCCGGGAGTAGAGAGCGGCATCACGATCAGGAAGAAGGCCTGGAAGCGGGTGGCGCCATCGATGCGCGCCGCCTGCTCGAGCTGGATCGGAATGTTGTCGTAGAAGCCCTTGAGCAGCCAGATGGCGAGCGGCAGGCCGAAAGTTAGGTAGGTCAGGATCAGCGAGCCGTGCGTGTTCACCAGCCCCAGCACGCGCATCAGGATGAACAGCGGCACGAGGAACACGACGGCCGGGAACATGTTGCGCAGCAGCACGGCAAAGAACAGGAACGTGCGGCCGGGGAAGCGGAAGCGCGAAAAGGCGTAGGCTGCCGGTACCGCGACAGCCACCGCGAGCAAGGTGGTGACGACCGAAACCCACATCGAGTTCCAGAAGTAGCGCAGGAAGTCCTGTCCGACGCTGCCCGAAGGATCGAGCAGGCGCCAGTAGTTGTCGAGTGTCGGCTCGGTAGGCCACCACTGCGGCGGGTACTGCATGGCAGCAAAGCCGGTCTTCAGCGAGGTGATCAGCATCCACGCCATCGGCATGATGGTGAAGCCGAGCAGGAACACCAGGAAAATGCGCCCAGCCCAACGCCAACCCATGCCGCCGGAGCGGTATTCGGTGATCGAACTCATGCGCCGGCCCTCTGGTCGTCGCCGCGGGTCAGGGCGCGGACGTAGAAGTAGCCCAGGGTCATCATGATGATGAAGAGCAGCACCGCGTAGGCAGCGCCCACGCCCCAGCGCTGGCGGAGGAAGGCGAGCTCGTAGATGTGGGTGATCCAGATCTGGGTCGAGCCGACCGGGCCGCCGCCCGTCATGATGAAGGGGATGATGAAGGAATTGAAGTTCTGCACCACGAGCAGCAGGATCGTGACCGTCGACACGCTCGACAGGTGCGGCCAGGTCACATGCCAGAAGCGCTGCCAGGGGCTGGCGCCATCGACCTGCGCGGCGCGCAGCAGCGTGTCGGGGACGGTCTGCAGGCCAGCCATCAGCATGATCATGGCGAAGGAGAATTCCTTCCACACGTTCACGACGATCAGCGAGTAGAGCGAGGTGCTGGTGTTATCGAGGAAGTTGATCGGCTGGTCGGTGACGCCCAGCTGCACCATCAGCGCGCCGATGGCACCGAAATCGGAGTGATAGAGCCACTTCCACACATAGGAGGCGGCGACCGCGCTCACCACCCACGGGATCAGCAGCAATCCGCGCAACAGGGCGCGGCCGGCGAACTCACGATTCAGCGCCAGCGCGGCGCCGAGCCCGAGCAGGAAGGCGATGGCAGTGGACAGGACCGTCCAGATGATGGTCTGCCAGGTTACCTTCCAGAAGATCGAGCTTGTGAGGATGGTGACGTAGTTGTCGAGCCCGTTGAACTGCTTCTGGCTCAGCGCCAGGCTGGCCGGGGTGTTAAAGAAGCTCAGCTCGATAGTGTAGTAGATCGGGTAGGCGATGACGACGAGCATCACCAGGATGGCCGGCGCGACGTAAAGATAGTCGGTGCGGCTCTTGACGATGCGGCTGCCAAGGCTGGGTCGCTTGGGCGCCGGTGGATCGGGGACGTCCCGGAAAATGGCTTGGCCGGTGCTCACTCTGGCAGACCCTGTTCTATGAAGATGGAAAGACCGGCGGCGCATGCCGCCGGTCAGATTCGCTCGGAAGGGCGATCAGATGCCGCCGCTGCCGTCGATGATGGCCTGCACCTTCATGGCCGCATCCTCGACCGCCTGGTCGACGGTCATGGTTTCGGTGAGGGCGTTCTGCAGCATGTCCGGAACGATGATGTTCATGATTTCCGGGGCCTCCGGGATCACCGGGAACGGGATGCCGTTGGGCAGCATCGAGGTGGTGATGTCGAGGAACCGGGTCTGTTCGAGGCGTTCCTTCATCCACTCGGTCCTGAAGCCACCGAGGTGGCCAGGGTTGGAGCTGGCCCAGTTGAGCTTGACCGACCATTCGGGGCTGGTCCACATGCAGATCAGCGCCTTGACAGCCTGCTCGTCGACATTGCCACCCTCGACAAAGTCAGACTTGACCATGTGGATGTTGGAGCCGCCAAACACTACGGCACGCTTTCCGTCGGGTCCGGTCGGCATCAGGCCGTAGCGCATGTTGGCGACCACGGCATCGGCCATTTCCCTGTCGGCGCCGGTTGCCTTGCTGGCCAGGTCGTTCATGCGGGCATATTCGGAGGGGTGCGCGATCACCATGGCCAACTCGCCAGCGATGAACGGACCCTGGTTGTCGGCCTGGGTGTTGGTCAGGGCCGAGACCGGGACCGACTTGTCGCGGACATACATGTTCACGGCAGCCTGCAGGGCGGCCTTGGATCCCTCGTTGTTGATCCACACTTCCTTGTAGCCCGGGGTCGGTGCGGCCTCATCAAGGGCGCCACCACCATATGCCCAGAGCTGCGGCATGAAGCGGAACGGCGTGTTGCCGGCATTCTGCTTGGCGACAAGGCCATAGCCGGCGATGCCGAGCTTGTCGTGGATGGTCTTGGAATAGATCACAAGATCGTCCCAGGTGGCCGGCGGGCTTTCGGGGTCGAGGCCGGCATCGGCAAAGATCTTGGCGTTCCAGATCAGCGCCATGGTCTCGTTGTTGGTCGGGATACCGTAACCGACACCTTCATAGGTGACCGACTTCAATGCGCCCGGCCAGAAGTCGGCGCTCGAATAGCCCACGTCTTCGGGCTTGAGCGGGTTGAGGTAACCCTTGGCCGCGAACTCGACACCGCCGAGGATCTGCAGGCGAACCACCATCGGGGCCGCATTGCCGAGTAGCGCGGTACGGAACTTGTCGAGCAGTTCGTTGTAGGTGATCGACTGCACGTCGGTCTCGATGTTCGGGTAGGCGACCTTGAAGGCCTCCCAGAACGCCTTGTCCTGCCTGTGCGAGATTTCCGGATCGGCCTCAAACGGGCCGGTGTACCAGTAGGTGACCTTGCCGGTGTAGTCGTTTGGCACGACGGCGCCGCAATCCTTGGCGGTGTCGTAGGTGGTCGTGCCGGCGATCGACTTAACGTAATCGGGCGACCACTTCGACAGATCAACGGACTGGGCAAAAACGGTGCCGCTCATCAGCGACGCCGCGAGGCTGACCGCGAAAGTGAACTTAACTAACTGGCGCGCGGCCGAACCGCCAACGCCTGCATGCCGATCAAGATCGGTCATCGGGGAACTCCTCCAATATTAGCGTTCATCCGGATTTGCCCGGAAACGCGCTCCCACAGCTCAAAGCTGACACTCGGCGGCGTCCGGAATGCCTTATGGCTTCCAGCTTCTACCGTTGCTCGCCGACACTACAGACAATGAATGCTGTGTCAACACGACTTGGATCGTACATTCTTTTTGCACTTTCGAGTGCAGAAGATGGTCAAAAGGGGATTGGCTTGCCTGTAAAAGATGCATAAATCAGCCGCATGGGAGAGGAAGATGTCAGCGAGATGCAGGTGATGGAAGGGGCCGAGCAGGCTCCGTCCGTGTATGAACTCATTCGCGAGGACATCATCTCCGGCCGGCTGAACCCCAACGAGCGGCTGAAGGTCGCGGAGCTGGCGGAGCGCTACGAGACCTCGACCAACCCGGTGCGCGAGGCGCTGCAGCAATTGCGCGGCGAAGGGTTCGTGGTGATGGAGCCCAACCGCGGCGCGCGGGTGATGCCCATCGACGAGAATTTCGTGCGCGACATCATCGAGATCGAGGTGCTGATCGAGCCGGCGCTGACCCGCTGGTTCGTGTCGATCGCCAATGCAGCCGACATCGTCGAGCTCGAGGCGATCCAGGCGCAGATCGAGGCCAACAACTTCGAGGACCGGGTGAACCACGGGCTGCTGGACACCAAGTTCCATCAGTTCATCTACGACCGGCACTACAACCGGCATGCCGCGGAGCTGTGGTGGAAACACCGCGAGATCCTGCGGGCGATCAGCCGACGGTTCCCCACCTCGCTCAGCCGCCGCAACTCGGTGCTGAAGGAGCATCGTGACCTGATCGAGGCAATTCGCGCACAGGATGCCGATGCCGCCGCCGCCGTGGTGGCGGCGCATGTGCAGGGATCCGGGCGACACATCATCGAGCAGATGGGCGTGGCGCAGAGGAATAGCGGGAACTGGCGGAGCGCGCGCAAGTAACCTGTCTTCACACTACATCCGATTGAGAAAAGGCCCGCTCGGGGCCGAGGGAGCATCATGAAAATCACCGACCTGCGCGTTGCCGTCATCGGCAAGCACCCGATCGTCCGCATCGTCACGGACGAGGGCCTCTATGGCATCGGCGAGGTGGAGTGGACCAAGACCTATCTCAAGCCGTTCATCCTGCACTTCAAGGATGCGCTGATCGGCGAGGACCCGACCGACGTCGAGCGCTGCATGATGAAGATCCGCCAGCGCGGCTCGTTCAAGCCCTATGGCGCGGCGGTTTCGGTGATCGAGCATGCGCTGTGGGACATCGCGGGCAAGGCGGCGGGGGTGCCAGCCTACAAGCTGCTGGGCGGCAAGGTGCGCGACAAGGTGCGGGTCTATAACGGCTCGGTACGCCGCGCCCGCGCCGGCGACAGCCCGGAGGATTTCGCCGCCGACGTCAAGTGGATGGCCGAGCAGCCGCAGAAGTTCTTCATGGTCAAGCAGGGCCTCGGCTTCCACTCGAGCCAGAAGGACAGCTTCCCCGACTTCCACTACGGTCCCAAGAGCAAGAAGGCCGGATACCACGGCGCCATGGACCAGGGGCAGATCTCCGAGCGCGGCTTCGCCTACATGCTCGATTGCGTGATCGCGATGAAGGAAGCATTGGGCGACGAGGTGTCGCTGGCGCTTGACTGCGGTCCGGGCTGGTTCCTCAACGATGCGATCAAGTTCGCCCGGGCGGTCGAGCCCTACAACATCATGTGGCTCGAGGACATGCTGACCGGCGACTACGTGCCGTGGGTAAACCCGCAGGCCTACCGCGAGCTGACCACCTCGACCTCCACGCCGATCCATACCGGTGAGCAGATCTACCTGCGCCACAACTTCAAGGAACTGATCGAGACGCAAGCGGTCCGCGTCGTCGGTCCCGATCCGGCCGATATCGGCGGTATCGCCGAACTCAAGTGGGTGGCCGAGCATGCCTACATGCACAACATCATGATGGCGCCGCACGGTACCGCCAACGGCCTGCTCGGCCTCGGCGCGCTGATCAACGTGTGCGCCACGCTGCCGGCCAACTACATCGCCTTCGAGTACCCGTCGGCGTCCGATCCGTGGTGGAACGACATCGTCACCGGCCTGCCGCCGATCGACCAGATCGTCAAGGACAGCCATGTCGACCTGCTGCCCGGCCCGGGCCTCGGCCTCGACATCGACGCCAAGGCAGCCAAGCCGTTCCTCAAGGAAGAGGACGCGGGCTTCTTCGACGCCTGATCGCGACAGCCCTGGTCTGAATGAAGCCCGCGGCATCGACCGCGGGCTTCTGCATCTGCGATGCCCCGCGGCGATTGGTGCTTGGCAGCATCGTCGGAATGCGATGAAGTGACCTCAATCACAAGACCAGAGGTTTCATCATGGGCGAGCGGATCACACTGACCGCGTCGGACGGCTTTTCACTCAACGCCTATCGTGCCGTGCCCGAGGGCAAGGTGCGCGGCGGGGTGGTGGTGATCCAGGAAGTCTGGGGCCTCAACCACTGGATCCGCAGCGTGGTGGACCGGTTCGCGCATCATGGCTACCTTGCGGTGGCGCCGGCAATGTTCGACCGGGTGGAGTATGGCTACGAGAGCGACGACTACACGCCGGCGCAGTTCCAGATCATCGGCGAACTGCTGAAGACGTTCAGCCACGACACCGCGCCGCTTGATATCGACGCGGCGATCAAGGCAGCGTCCGAGGGCGGCAAGGTGGGGATTACCGGCTACTGCTTCGGCGGGCGGGCGACGTGGGTGACCGCGGCACGCGGCGCCGGGCTCAGTGCGGCCTCGGGCTATTACGGCGGTGGCGTGCCGAACTACATCGACCTCGAGCCGCAGGTGCCGACCGAGATGCATTTCGGCGACAAGGACACCGGCATCCCGCTCGAGCAGGTGGAGCAGTTGAAGGCACGGCACCCCAAGGCCGACATCTACACCTATGACGGCCCCCACGGCTTCTGCAATTCCGATCGGCCGTATAACTTCAACGAAGCCTCGTGCAAGAAGGCCTCGCTGCGCACACTCGAGTTCTTCCATAAGCACCTCGACTAAGCTCAAGAGGCACCTCGACTATCTGGTCGAGCACTGGGAGGCGGCGCAGGCGGCGCCGCTCTCGGCGCGGAAGCTGATGCTCGTCTGCGGGCTCGCCGATGCCTATGCCGACCGGTTGTTCGGCGTGCAATCGGGTACCGATGACATCCTGGCGTTTCGCGGCGGGCTTGCTGCCCGCTCCGAGGCGCTGGCGCGTGTGTTCGCGCTGGTACGGGGCGAGCTGAGACTGGTGACGGAGGCGGTGGAGGTGCCGCTATCCGACTATGGCCAGCTGAAGGTCGAGGACTTCATGGTGAGCCTCTACAACGACCACACGGTGCAGCGGGTGCGGCTGGTGCTGGCGGACGGCACGCGCGTGCTGGCGCACCCGGTGGTGGGCGAGGCGATCGGGTTCCTCAGGTCAGCCTGAGGATGGCGCGGTAGATTTCGACCGCTTCGTGGATGGCGGCGACCTCGCAGTATTCGTCGATCTTGTGCGCCATGGCCGGATCGCCCGGGCCGCAGATGATCGTCGGGACGTCGCCGAGGGCGGGGGTGAGGATCGAGGCGTCGGTGAAGTAGGCGGCGCTGGTCGGTGGGGTGTCGCGGCCGGTGGCGCTGCGGTAGGCGGCGCCCAGCTTCTGCATGGTCGGGTCGGCGGGATCGGACCAGACCGAGGGGAGGTCGACCAGCGTCGTCAACTCGGCGGCCGGAATGGTGAAGGTCAGCTGGTCGTGGATGTGGGCGTGCGACATGCCCGGCACGGTACGGATATCGAGGGTGAAGTCGGCGGCGTCGGGCACCGAATTGATGTTGAGGCCGCCCGAGACCATGCCGATGTTCAGCGTCGGCGAGCCCATGATGGGGTGCGGCGGGTGGTTGAAGCCAAACTCTTCGAGCGCGGTGATGGCGCGGGCCGCCTTGTAGACGGCGTTGTCGCCGAGGTGCGGGGTGCTGCCATGGGCGGTGGTGCCGTGCGTGCTGGCACGCAGCCAGAAGGCGCCCTTGTGGCCGGCGAGGAGTTTTCCGGCGGTCGGTTCGCCGACAATCAGCATGGTGGCGGCGGGCAGGGCGCCGGACTCGGCGAGGGCGCGGGCGCCGTTGGAGCCGGTTTCTTCGCCGCCGGTTAGGATCAGCGTCACCGGCGCGTCAGGCTCGGCGATGGCGGCAGCGATCATGGCGGCGACGCCGGCTTTCATGTCGCAGGAGCCGCGGCCGTAGAGTTTTCCATCGATGATTTCGCCGCCGAACGGGTCGCGCGTCCACGGGGCGCTGCCGAGGGGGACGACGTCAAGGTGGCCGGTGAAGGTGGGGGCGGGGCCGTCGCCATGGCGGGCGACGAGGTTCAGGCGGTTCAGGCCGAAATCGCTCAGGGTGACGGCGAAGCCGTGCGATTCCAGCAGATTGGCGAGATGGCGCACGCAGGCTGCCTCGTCGCCCGGCGGGTTGCGGGTATCGAAGCGGACGAGGGTTTGGGTTAGCGCGACGGCGTCGATCATGTCAGCGGCGGCCGGTAGACCGGGGTGGGGATACCCTCGTAGCGGGCCTTCAGCTGCAGGGCGAGGAACTTGCTGAAGAAACGCGAGAGGGCGAGGTTGCCGCCCTGGAACCAAAGGTTTTCCTGGGCGGTGGGCTTGTACATGTTGCGCAGTTCGCCGTGCCACGGCAGCGGGTCGTTGCGGTGACCGGAGCCGAGGCCCCAGCAGGGGCCGACGGCGTCGGCGGTCTGGCGGTCGACCAGTTGGGCGACGACCTCGTGCATCGACTGGAAGCCGGTGGACTGGATGACGGCGTCGGCGGCGATCTCGGTGCCATCGGCGAAGCGGATGCCGGTGGGCGTCAGGGTGTCGATGGCGACGCCGGCCTTCACCTTGATGTCGCCGTTGATGATGAGCTCGGAGGCGCCGACATCGACGTAGTAGCCGGAGCCGGTGCGGTAGGCCTTCATCATCAGGCCGGTGTCGTCGTCGCCGAAATCGAGAAGGAAACCAGTGGCTTGCAGGCGCTGGTAGAAGTCGGCGTCGCGGGCGCGGATGCGCTCGTAGAGGGCGCGCTGGGCCGCGGGCTGGAGCGCGAAGGGTGTGGCGGCGGCGATCAGGTCGGCCTTGTCGACATCGATGCCGTCGGCGGTGGCCTGCTCGGAGTAGATGTCGAAGGCGAGGTCCATCAGCGTGTCGGAGCGAACCACGGTGGTGGGGTTGCGCTGGATCATGGTGACCTCGGCGCCGGCCTCCCAGAGGTCGACCGAGACATCGTGGCCGGAGCTGGCGGCGCCGATGACGGCCACCTTCTTGGTTTTGAAGCGGGCGCCGTCGCTGTACTGGCTCGAATGCAGGATTTCGCCGTTGAATCTTTCGGCGCCCGGGAGGTCGAGCCACTTGGGCGGGCCATAGGCGCCGGTGGCGAAGACCAGTTGGGCGGGATGCAGGGTTGATTCCACGCCGTTGCGCAAGACGTTGACCGTCCAGCGTTTTTCGGCGCCGTCGAAGGTCGCGGAGGTGGCTTCGGAGCCGGTCCAGTAGGTGAGGCCCATGACCTTCACGTACATTTCCAGCCAGTCGCCCATCTGGTCCTTCGGGGTGAAGACCGGCCAGTGGGCGGGGAAGGGGATGTAGGGCAGGTGGTCGTACCAGACGGGATCGTGGAGGACGAGCGAGCGGTAGCGGTTGCGCCAGCTGTCGCCGGGTTTGTCGTTCTTTTCCAGGATGATAGCCGGGACGCCGAGCTGCTTCAGGCGGGCGCCGAGCATGATGCCGCCCTGGCCGCCGCCGATGATGACGACATAGGGCTGCTGGGTGGTGCCAAGCGCTGATTCCTCGGCGGTTTTCAGCTCGACCAGGTCTTGCGGTTGCGGTCTGCGCCGTGGCGGACGCCCATCGGGCGGGTGAAACCGGACTGCTCCTCGTGGCCGGTGAGCGACTGCAGGGTGGTGAGGATGGTGCGGGCCTTGCCACCTTCGAGCCGCACGATGCCCTCGATCTGCCCGACGGATGAACGGGCCTTGAACCATGCCTGAACGTCGGAGGCGCGCTGTTCGACCTCGCCGAGTTCGAAGCTGGTGGGAGTGGTGCTGGCGACGGTGGATTGCAGCATCGCGGCGATGGCCGGTTTGCCCTCCAGCGTCTTCACGTTCCAGGTGAAGGCGACGATGTCGCGCCAGTAGCAATCGGCGGCGAAGAGGTCGAGCACGGCGGCGATGTCGTGGGCTTGAAGCGCAGTCGCAAAACTCTGGAGCCAGGCCGCGGCTTCGGCCTGGGGGGTGGTGTCCGGCATGGTTAGTCCCTGTTGGCGCCGGCGGTGAAGGTCCGCCGGTATTCGGTATGCCAGAAGGAACGCTGCGCTTCGGTCAGTCGCCGAGCGGCTCGAGTTCCTTGCCCTTGCGATGGGCCAGCACGTTGTATTTGACCCGGCGCAGGGTTTCGAGCGCGGGGGCGCCGAGGCGGTAGCCGGCGGCGACGGAGATGAGGTCGATGATGGCGAGGAAGGCGAAGCGCGAGGCGGTCGGCTTCATCGTGTCCGGATATTCGGGGATGTCGACCGTCAGCTTTACGTCGCAGACCTTGGTCAGCTCGGTGTCGGGTGCGGTGATGCAGATGGTGTTGGCGCGGTAGTGCTTCGCCAGCGCCACCGCCTCGATGACCTCGCTGGTGCGGCCGGTGGCGGAAATCGCGATGACGAGGTCGCCCGGCTTCAGCGTCGAGGCCTTCATCCGCATGACGTGCGGGTCGGAATGCGAGGCGATCGCGATGCCGTAGCGGAACAGGCGCTGCTCGGTTTCGAGCGCGAGGGAGGCGGACGAACCGCCCAGGCCGAAGACTGCGATCTGGTGGGCGGAGGCGATCAGTTCGGCGGCCTTCACCACCTCGGAGGGAGGAACCTGGCGTTCGACGGCGGCAAGGGCGTTGCGGGCTTCGCCGAACACGACGTTCCACAGCGGCGAGCCGTCGGCGTCGGAGACCGGGGGCAGGGGCGTGCTGAAGTAGAGGCGGCCGACGACGACGGACTGGGCGAGCTTCAGTTTGAAGTCGCGGACTCCGTCGCAGCCGATGGCGCGGCAGAACCGGGTGACCGTGGGCTCGCTGACATCGGCGCGGCGCGCAATCTCGGCGTTCGACGCATCGACCGAGAAGGCGACATCGGCCAGCACCACGTCGGCGACGCGGCGCTCGGCGGGGCGGAGATCGGCGTAGCTGTCCTTGATCTGCGAGAGGATGTCGGGAAGGGGATGCTCGGGTGCGTTGGCGTCGGTCAACAGGGGGCTCTCCGGCGTTGTGGCCGGGACGGCTTCTACCATGTTCGATGCGACGCGCTGCATGCCGAAAACCGGCTGTCCCCGGCCGTTCGCACGGCCATCTGTCAGTTGATATGTACCCAGAATGTAGGAAACTTACACACTTTGCAACAGGCAGAGTGCCCGGTTTTTGGGCGATTCTGATGTAATCGGTTTCATTCATGACCCTCGCTTGACAGTGCAAGTAGGATAGTTACAGACTGCTCGCCAGCCTGAAGGACAGGGACGCGGAAGCGACCTTCGGGCAGGGGGCACCCCAGCTTGCGAGGGGCGATTGAACGCGATGAGTTCGCTTGAGCCGAAGCTCAGGATCAAGGCGGCGACCAAGGTCTACCAGACCGGGTCGGGCGACCTGCTGGCTCTTGATCGCTGCTCGCTCGACATCCACGCGGGAGAAATCGTTACGGTGGTGGGTCCATCGGGTAGCGGCAAGACCACGCTACTGTGGGCCATGTCAGGATTGCACGGGTTGACCTCGGGTGAGGTTGTGCTCGACGGCAAGGTGATCAAGGGCCCGAACCCGCAGATCGGCATGGTGTTCCAGGAAGCGAACCTGCTGCCCTGGCGGAATGTCGACGCCAATATCCGCTTCCCGTTCGAGATCAAGGGCGAAAAGCCCGACGAAGCGTGGATCGAGAGCCTGATGCATCGCGTCGGGCTCGACGGCTTCGGCAAGAAGATGCCGCGCGAGCTCTCCGGCGGCATGCAGCAGCGCGTGGCGCTGGTGCGGGCGCTGAGCTTCAAGCCATCGGTCCTGCTGATGGACGAGCCGTTCGGCGCGCTCGACGCCTTCACGCGCGAGGAAATGAACCATCTCGTCGAGGAGATCTATCTCGATACGCGGACGACCATCGTGCTGATCACCCATTCGATCGAGGAGGCGATCTTCCTCGGCGACCGTATCGTGGTGATGAGCGCGCGGCCTGGACGCATCGCGCACCTCCACGACGTGCCGTTCCCGCGGCCGCGTGCAATGGACATCATGTCGACCCGCGAGGTGTTCGATCTCACCAACACCATCAAGCGTGAAATCGTCGGCGACCAGCAATCGAAGGCGCGCATCGCGCAGCGCCCGGCCGCCGCCGCCACGCCAGCGAACTGAGACCATGGACAAGACTGACGCCATTCCCGATTTCAGCAAGTCCGGCGCCAGCGGTGGCGGAGAGCTCGGCGTTGCCAACATGTCGGCGCTGACGAGCGGACCGGGGATCAGTTCGTTCCGCGACGTGGCGATCATCGCGGCGGTCGCGGTGGTGGTGATCGGCGGCATCGAGCTGCTGCTGAACATCTTCGCGGTGCCGCAATACGTGCTGCCCAAGCCGAGCGAGATCGGCGTGGCGCTGGTGACGGACTTCTGGTTCATCCTGCCGCACCTGGGGCATACGCTGGTGGAGCTGTTCTCCGGCTTTTCCATTGGGGCGTTGATCGGGCTGATCCTCGCGGCGGTGATCACGCAGTTCCCGTTCGCCGAGAAGATCATCACCCCCTACATCCTGCTGCTGGTGACGACGCCGATGCTGGCGCTGGTGCCGCTGCTGATCCTGCGCTTCGGCTTCGGCTACGAGCCGCGCATCATCGCGGTGGCGCTCGCCTCCGGCCCGATGGTGATGATCAACGCCGCGACCGGCTTCCGGCGCGTCGACAGCGGCAAGATCGCGCTGGCGCGGTCGTATGGCGCATCGACGCTGCAGATCTTCTGGAAGGTGCGGGCGCCGATGGCGCTGCCGATGATCTTCGTTGGCCTGATGGTCGGCTCGATCTTCGGGCTGCTGACCGCGGTGGGCGCCGAAATGGTCGGCGGCGGTTTCGGGCTCGGCAACCGGCTGACCTCCTATTCGTCGATGATCCAGATGCCCCAGTTCTTCGCGGTGGTGATGATCCTCTCGACGCTCGGCATCCTGATCTACATCCTGTTCTTCCTGCTCGGGAAGAAGTTCGCGAGCTGGGAGGCCTGAGGGGGAGCCTAGCGGTTTTACCGGCGCCGACGTGTCATCCCAGCGAAAGCGGGGACCCAACTCGAAGTCGGCGCAGGTGGATAGGTGGGTCCCTGCTTTAGCAGGGATGACACCGAGTGGTTGGGTTGAGGCCGGTAGCTGCCAGTCGGTGATGAATCCGAAGCGGACGGCCCCCTCCCGGCCTCCCCCACAAAGGGGGAGGTGAAGAAAGAGCGGCCTTGCCGCCAGTGGGTTTGACTAAGCGGGCCGGGGGTATTCGGCGCGTTGACGTGAAGGGAGGCGGGGCGGAAGGGACGCGCTGCTTTCAAGGACCTAGAAACGAACCATCATACAGGGGACTGACATGAGCATTCTTTCGGGCGGCATGAGCCGCCGTACCTTCCTGCAGGTTTCGGCCGCGGGCGTTGTCACGGCGACGGCGCTGGGCGGCGTCGGCGGCGCCAGTGCCGCGCCTTACTCCAAGTTCACCTGGATCTCGCCGCGCGGCACGCTCGAAGTGCTCGACGACTATCCGTACTGGGTGGCCAAGAAACTCGGCTATTTCACCGACCTGGGCCTCGAGACGGCGATGGAGCCGGGCCCGTCGGACGGCACCGCGACGGTGAAATTCGTCGATGTGGGCCAGGCCGACATGGGCTTCCCGTCGCCGGGCGTGTTCTCGTTCGCGCTCGAAAACGGCATGAAGCTGAAATCGGCGTTCCACATGGGCGCCAAGGACACGTTCTCGCTCGCCTTCCGCAAGGGCGAGGGCACCAACGACCTGAAGACGCTCGAGGGCAAGACCATCCTGCTCGGCTCGGCGGCGTGGCAGTCGATCGTCGATCCGATGCTGGGCGTGCAGGGCGTCGACATCACCAAGGTGAAGTATGTCGAGGCCGGCTGGCCGACCTGGGGCACGGCGCTGAAGGCCGGGCAGGGCGACGCGGCACTGAGCTGGGAAGGCCTGCGGGCCGAGTGGATCGGCTCGAACATGGACTTCGAATACTGGCTGGGCGTGCAGAAATCGCCGCTGTTCGCCAACACCTTCGTGGTGCGGGCCGCCGATCTCGACGATCCGGACAAGAAGGCCTTCCTCGACAAGTACCTCAAGGGCTGGGCGATGGGTCTCGAGTACGCCTATCACAACCCGCGCGCCGCGGTGGAGATGGTGTTTGAGCAGTTCCCGACGCTGGCCAGCAATATCGGGCCGGAGCTGGGCATCACCTCGATCCTGCAGCAGATCGCGGTGTTCCGTGGCGACATGGACAAGCGCGCCGGCTGGGGTGACCACGACATGGTCGCCTGGCAGACGTTCTTCGACAAGATCTACGAACTGGGCCAGATCAAGACTGCGGTGAAGGCCGAGGACGTGTGTTCGAACGCCTGCATCGCGGCCGCCAACGACTTCGACCATGCCAAGGTGAAGGCAGATGCCGACGGCTACACACTGAGCGAAGCGTTCGCGGCGATCGACGTCGAGAAGGTGAAGGCCGGGCTCTACGACCAGGCCGTGCCGGCGTGATCTGATCATTTGGGCGGGTGGTTTTCGCCACCCGCCCGAAAACCTCCACCGCGGTCATCCCTGCGACAGCAGGGACCCACTTTTCAACCCGCGCCAGCGGCGAGGTGGGTTCCTGCTGTCGCAGGGATGACAGTGGATGGGGCCGGGACGCCGGTGTTGAGGCCGAAAGAATGGAAACGGGGAGGGGCCGATGGCCGATACAGTGAAGGTTCTGGTGGTTGGGCTGGGCAACATGGGCAAGTCCCATGCGAGCGCGTATCACCGCAATCCGGGGTTCGAGATCGTCGGGCTGATGAGCCGCTCGATCAAGAGCGCGGCCATTCCCGATGAGCTGAAGGGTTATCCGCTGTTCGAGGATTTCGATGCTGCGCTCAAGGCGACGAAGCCCGACGCGGTGTCGATCAACTCCTGGCCCAACTCGCACGCCGAATACGCCATCAAGGCCATGGAAGCGGGCGCCCATGTGTTCATGGAAAAGCCGATCGCGACGAACAATGAGGACGCGGCGCGCGTCGTCGCCACGGCGCGGGCGAAAGGGCGAAAACTGGTGCTCGGCTATATCCTGCGGGTGCATCCGAGCTGGATGAAGTTCACCGAGCTGGCCCAGACGCTGGGCAAGCCGCTGGTGATGCGGCTCAACCTCAACCAGCAGTCGGGCGGGCCGACCTACGACTGGCACAAGAACCTGATCGACTCGCTGATCCCGATCGTCGACTGCGGCGTGCACTACGTGGACGTGATGTGCCAGATGACCGGGGCCAAGCCGGTGCGCGTGCACGGTATCGGCGCCAAGCTCTGGGCCGAGGCCGACAAGCAGAACTATGGCCACCTGCATGTCGAGTTCGATGACGGCTCGGTCGGCTGGTACGAAGCGGGCTGGGGCCCGATGATGAGCGAGGTCGCCTATTTCGTGAAGGACGTGGTGGGGCCGAAGGGCGCCGTGTCGATCGTGCCCAACCCCAAGGCGCACAAGGACGGCGTGTCGGATAGCTCGAATATCGACCAGCACACCAAGACCGATGCGATCCAGTATCACCATGCCGAGGTGAACCCGGGCGACAAGTCGTTTGCGAAGAAGGACGAGATCTTCACCATGGACGACGAGCCGGGCCACCAGGACCTGTGCGACCGCGAGCAGGCCTATTTCCTCAAGGCGATCGTCGAGGATATCGACCTGACGGAGTCGATGGATGCGGCGGTGAACAGCCTGCGGATCGTGCTTGCGGCGGAACAATCGATCAACGAGAAGCGCGTGGTCGAGCTCGCATAGGCCAGATCCCGAGGACAGCCGGGTGCGGCGGCGGGCCGGAAGGTCCGCTGCGATCGCGGCGGCATACGTGTTTTGAGGAGACTACTGATGACGGCGACCTACGATCTCGTGCTGACGGGCGGCCGGGTGATCGACGAGCGCAACGGCATCGACGGCGTGAACGACGTTGCGATCAAGGGCGGCAAGATCGCCGCCGTGGGACCGGGGCTGGCCGCGTCGGCCGCCAAGGTGCGCGACGCCAAGGGGCTGATCGTTGCGCCGGGGCTGATCGACATCCACACCCATGTCTACCACAAGGCAACGTCGCTGAGCGTCGACCCCGGCTTCATCGCTCGGCGCTCGGCCTGCACGACGCTGATCGATGCGGGCAGCGCGGGCGCCGGCAACTATGACGGGTTCCGCGACTATGTGATGGCGCACTCGCCGTACCGGATCTTCGCGTTCCTCAACATCTCGTTCCCCGGCATTTTCGGCTTCGACAAGGACGTGTCGGTGGGCGAGGCGACGCATCGGAACATGCTGCCGGTGCATCGCTGCGTGCGGACGATCGAGGAGAACCGCGACCGGATCATCGGGGTGAAGGTGCGCATCGGCGGCATCGTCACGGGTGACCTGGGGCTCGGGGCGCTGGAACTGGCGCTCGAGGCCGCCAACGCGGTCGACCTGCCGCTGATGACGCATATCGGGCATCCGCCGCCGAGCTATGGCGACGTGGTGGACATGCTGCGGCCGGGCGACATCCTGACCCACTGCTACCGGCCGGAGCCGAACTCGGCGATCGGCGATGACGGCAAGATCCTGCCGCAGATCATCGCGGCGCGGGAGCGCGGCGTGCTGTTCGACATCGCCCACGGCATGGGCGCGTTCGGCTACGAGACGGCGGAGACGGCACTGACGGCAGGGTTCAAGCCGGACCTGATCTCATCGGACGTGCACGTGATCGCAGTCGAGGGGCCGGGGTTCGACCTGCTGCATGTGATGAGCAAGCTCTACAACACCGGGCTGACCCTGCCGGAGGTGATCGGCATGTCGACGAGCCGGCCGGCGCTTGCGATCCGCAAGCCGGAGCTCGGGCACCTGGGCGTCGGGTCGCCGGCGGATATCGCGGTGCTGCGCGAGGTGGCGTCGGACTTCGTGTTCCAGGACGTGGTCGGCCAGAAGCGGCAGGGGACGAAGCTGTTGCAGCCGGAGATGGTGTTCCTCGGCGGCAAGGAGATGGAAGTCAGCCGCCGGCCGTTCGAGGAGTGGTCGATCCTCGGGCACTATGGGCATGGGGATCATCACCACCACGATCATTGAGGTGGGGTTCGTGCAGGCGCTGTGCCTGTACCGCCCCCTTCACCATGCTTCGCATGGTCCCCTTCCCCCGTTACACGGGGGAAGACCCCGGTCGGGACACCGACCTTGTCAGTGCAGGATCGAGACGCCGACGTCGCCGGGGTCCTCCACCGCGCAGCGGGGGAGGGGGACCACGCGCAGCGTGGTGGAGGGGGCGGTCGCGAGCGCTACCCGATCCGCACCACCTCGCCCGTCCGGGCCGACTCCTCGGCCGCCAAGGTTGCCTCCAGCGCAGCTACGGCGTCGTCCGGCCGCCCGATTGTCGGCACCTCACCCCGCAGCGCACACCCCGTGAAGTAGGTGAACTCATCCCGCAAGGCGCCGCCGCGGACGCCTTCGAACATCGGCCAGTAGGTGGTGTCGGGGCTGTGGAGCTTGTCGGTGCCGACGATGCCGAGGTTGGGGAAGGTGTCCTGGACGTGGATGATGCCTTCGGTGCCGATGATCGACATGCGCTCGTCGATGTCGAACGGGGTCTTGTCGGGCATGCTCCACACGGTTTCGAGCGTGGCGGTGGCGCCCGAGGCGAAGCGGAACATGGTCTGGCCGATGTCGGGGTATTTCAGGCCGCGGATGTCGACCGTCTGGGCGTAGGCCGAGACGATCTTCGACCCGGTGAACCAGAGCATGATGTCTGTGTCGTGGATGGCGTCGCCGACGATGGGGCCGATCTTCTGGAGGATGGTCGGCGTCCAGGCGGCGGGGATGTTGCGGCGCGAACTCAGCGCCACGATCCTGCCGATGCGGCCGGCGTCGATCGCCTCCTTGGCCATGCGGTAGCGCGGGTTGAAGCGGACGATGTGGCCGATGAACAGGATGCCCTTCGCGCCTTTGCTCGCTTCGACGATCTTGCGCGCATCCTCCACGGTGGAGGCAATCGGCTTTTCGAGGAAGACGTGCTTGCCAGCTTTGAGCGCGGCGATGGCGGGTTCGGTGTGCTGGTCCCACATGGTGCAGATGGAGACTGCGTCGATGTCGGGGTCGGCGAGCATGTCGTGGTAGTCGCGGTAGAGCTTCTTCACGCCGAACTTTTCGCCCAGCGCGGTGAGGCGGTCCTCGGTGCGGGTGCAGAGCGCCGCCAGTTCGAGGTTGGGGATGCCCTTGATGGTGTCGGCGTGGATTTCGCCGAACCAGCCGAGTCCGATGATGCCGATGCGCAGTTTGTCCATGTGCTCCCCCTGGGTGTTTCAGTTGCGTCGGGCTTGTTGCTCCCCCCTTCCGCCCTGCCGGGCACCTTCCCCCGCAAGCGGGAGAAGGACTTGCCGTGGCGCGGTTGGGGCTAGAAATCCTCCACTGTCAGTTCGCGGGTCATGACGATGTTGCCGGCCATCAGGCCGCAATCGACCGGGATGGCGGCGCCGGTGACGGCGCTGGCGAGATCGGAGACGAGGAAGCTGATGACGCGGGCGACCTCGTCGGGTTCGACGATGCGGCCGAGCGGATACCAGCGCTCGAGGGTCTTCAGCACGTTGGGGTCCTTGGCCTTGCGCTCGTCCCAGATGGGAGTGCGCACGGTGCCGGGGAGCACGATGTTGCAGCGGATGTTGTAGCGGCCATATTCCATGGCGATGGCCTTGGTGAGCGAGATCATCGCCGCCTTGCCGGCGCTGTAGGCGGCATCGCCGAGCGAGTGGAGGCCGTTGACCGAGCCGACCATAACGATGTTGCCGGCGCGGCGCTCGACCATGCCGGGGAGTACGGCGTGGGCGCAGTTATAGGCGCCATTGAGGTTGGCGTTGACGTCGTCGGCCCAGCCCTGCGGCGTGGTGCGGGCCATGACCGGATTGTGCGAGATGCCGGCATTGTTGATGAGGATGTGCACGTCGCCGAAGCCGGCGAAGGCGGCCTTCACCGCCTCGGCGTCGCCGATATCGAGGACGGCCGGGAGTACCTTGATGCCGTCCTTGCCGAGGGTGTCGACGAGGCCGTTGACCTTATCGCTCATATCGAGCGCGGCGATGGTGGCGCCCTCGTTGCCGAAGAAGCGGCAGAGCCACTGGCCGATGCCGCCGGCGGCGCCGGTGATGGCGATGGTCTTGCCCGAAAACTGTCCGGTCATTGCTAGAAATCCCTTAGTGCATCGCCGATCCAGGCGAGGTTGCGTCGGCGCAGATGGCCCCAGTTATAGAAGGCCAGCTCGGTGACGCCACCGGCTTTCAGCAGCTCGACGGCCGCGAGAAAATCCGGCTTCGACGACAGGTCGGGGTGAGCCGGGCGGAGGATGCCGCGCAAGCGTCCGGTGCCGCGCAGGCGGCGCTTGAGGTCGAACAGGTCGGCTGCGACGCGGGCGCTGGATGGCTCGTAAAAGCAGGCCTCGATGATGCCGGTGGTTTCGGCGAGGGCGTGCAGATCGGTGCCCTCGTACCAGGCGCCGCCGGTGGGGCGGGCGACCGACGGGATGACGGCGATGTTCACTTCGGGGCGGACCGCCGCGCGGATTTCGGCGACGAGCGAGGTGACCGTGGCGGAGCGGAAATCGAGGTAGCGGGATAGCTCGGCGTCGGCGCGGAGGTCGGCGGTCCAGAAGGCTTCGGCCATGTCGTCGGGGAAATCGACGTCGCTGTCGAGGTAAGCCGTGATGTCGGCGGCGACCTGGGATTTCAGGCGGGGCGCGTCGATGCCCCGGGCTTGCGCGGCGGCGACGCAATGGTCGCAGAAGCAGAGGCCGAGCAGGCTGTCGAGCCAGCGGTTCGAGCGGTTGAGCGCGAACTCGTGGTGGTAGCCATGGGCATAGGGAGTGAAGCCGGGGGCTTCGAGCGACAGGCCGGAGACATTGTAGGACTCGGTGACGTCGCGGGCGAGGCCGATGGCGTAGGCGCGGGCTTCGGGGGCCGAGGGGCAGAGGTTGTAGTAGTAGGGATCGCCAAAGGCGTTGCGGACGACGCTTTCGGGGTGGGCCGTGCCGAGCGTGGTGTTGTGGAGGAGGACGAGCCAGACATTGGTGGCGATGTCGGTGCGGGCGGTGAGCTCGCGGAGGACGTCGGTTTGCTGGAGAATCGAGTTGGCGACGGGCTTTATCGCGCCGTAGCGGGCGGAGTCGGCGTGGAAGTACACGGTACCGTCTTCCAGCATCGCCACCTTGCCGGCGGTGCCGTGCGGGCGGAGGAACTTGCCGGCGTGGTAGCTGCCGGCGATGGTGACTGTGTCCAGGTGGAGCGCATGGAACTCTGTGGCGGCGGCGGGGACGCCGGTCTCGGCGAGGTCCCAGGCGTAGGTGTAGATGGCGCGGTAGGTCATGTTCTCTCCGACCGGGTGCGCAGCATTACCCCCACCCTAGCTCTGCTACGGCCCTTCGTGCCTAGCGACGCTACCCTCCCCACAAGGGGGAGGGAGATCAGTGGCAGGTTGCGGGCGACATCGAACTCCCTCCCCCTTGTGGGGAGGGTAGCGTCGCTGTGAGCGAAGCGAGCTAGCGGAGCTAGGGTGGGGGTGACTGGTACGGTCATTGCGGCGCTCCGAACCAGCCGTCCTTCAGGTAGCGCATGTATTCGAAGATCATGCCGTGCTTCCGCACGAACACCACTTCGAGGAAATCGCCGACGATGAAGGGTGGGATGAGCACCTCTACCCCCTCGGCGCTGAGGTGCGGGGCGAGGTCGTCCACGCGGTAGGCGACGTGCGGGTTGTCGCGGACGGCGGCGGGGACGGTGCTATCGGGCTCGTAGCGCAGGAACTCGATGTGTTCGGGGTGGTGGCGCGGGTTGGTGACCCAGAGGCGGCTCGCTTCGACCCAGTCCTCGGCCGGCTGCTTGACTGTGGTGGTGATGCCGACATGATCGAATTCGAACGTGGCCATGGCCATTCCCCGTCGTCCGCTGCGCCCCAGTGACTGAAAGCATGTTACAGAACTGCGTGGGCCGCAAGCGACATTCCGCTGCCGCAGCTTGGCCGAACGGCGGATATTCTGTAAGAAAATTACAGGAATTTGCGTCGGAGGTGTTCCTGTGGCTGGACGGAAGAGGCAGGTGGAGGAGGCGCCGATCGACCTGGTGTCACGCATCCAGCGGGTAGAGGCGCGGCTGTCGCCGGCCGAGCGGCAGGTGGCGGCGGCGGTCGCGGCGGATTTCGAGGCGGCGACGCGGCTGACGATCGCCGAACTGGCCGGACGAGCCGGGGTGAGCCAGCCGTCGGTGACGCGGTTCTGCCGGTCGGTGGGGTGCTCGTCGTTCGCGGACTTCAAGATAAGGCTGGCGACGACGCTGACCGTGGCGGCGGCGTATCTCAAGACCGACCGGGTGTTCTCGGACGATATCGGGCAGTTGGCTCAATCGGTGATGATGCGCGCGGCGAACGCGGTGCGGGCGGCGCTCGACCAGCTCGACACGGCGGCGCTAGGGGCGGCGATCGAGGCGCTGGCCGGGGCGCGGCGGATCGACATCTACGGCATGGGCGGCGGCTCGGCATCGCTGGTCGAGGACGCCAAGCTGCGGCTGTTCCGGCTCGGGGTGCCGGTATCGGCCTATGTCGATGGGCACCAGGCGCGGATGTCGGCGGCGGTGCTGCAGCCGGGGGACGCGGTGCTGGCGATATCGAACAGCGGCCGCTCGCGGGCGATTGTCGAGGCGGTGCAGATCGCCGGCTCGTTCGGAGCGGTGACGGTGGCGCTGACGCGGCCGGGGACGCCTTTGGCGGAGGCGGCGGGGATCGTCGTGCCGATGGTGATCGCCGAGGACGACAACGTGCTGGTGCCGACGCCGTCGCGCTACGCCCACATGGCGGTGATCGACACGCTGGCGACCGGGGTGGCGGAGCGGCTCGGCGCCCGGGGCCGCGAGGCGCTGCGGCGGGTGCGCTACACGGTGGCGAGCATCGGCGTTGCGATCCCGACGCCAAGCACGGACCCGACGGTGTTAATGCGGGGGCGGGGGGTGAGGGAGTAGCCTTGGCTTTTGGCGTTTGCCGGACGCCCCCTCCACCATGCTCCGCATGGTCCCCCTCCCCCGCTAAAGCGGTGGAGGACCAGGGCGAGCTCAGCGTCCCATGAATAGTGGCAATCACCGACGTCGAGGTGTTCCTCCACCGCGTAGCGCGGGAGGGGCCCAGACGGAGTCTGATGGAGGGGGCGTCCCGTTCGCTCAGTGCAATACCGACAGCCGCTTTTCGCCGGCTTCGATGAGGATCGGCAGGACGTTCTCGGATGGCGGCAGCGGGCAGACGGCGTAGTCGGTGAAGGCGCAGGGCGGGTTGATGGCCTTGTTGAAGTCGAGCGTGATGGTGGTGTCGGTGACGTTTTCGCCGAACAGGAAGCGGCTCGCCGGGTAGGTGTCGTCGCGGCTCGTCAGGTCGCGGATGACGAACTGGGGGGACTGGGGCGTGCCGTGAGTGGCGATCAGTTCCCAGGTGCGGCCGTCCTTGTCGAAGACGGCCTTGTGGGTGACTTCGACGTCGGTTTCGATGTCCTTGGTGGTGTTGACCGTGACGCCGCGCGGGGCTTCGTAGGGGACCCACTGCGCCTCGATGCGCCAGCTCGGATCGGTGGGGAAATAGCGGAGGGGTTCGAGCTCGTCGGGGGCGGTCGAGTTGGTGTCGCGGACGCGCAGGGCGTTGACGCCGTTCAGGGTGGTGACTTCGACATAGAGGCCGTGCAGCACGAAGTGCGGCGGGTGCTGCTTGTTGGGGACGAGGTGAATTTCCGGCTCGTTGCCGGCGGGATCAAAATCCACCTCGCCATTCTCATGCTGCGTCAGTGCGCCGAGAATGGCCGGCCCGGCGGCGAGCACGATGTCGCAATCGGGATGCGAGCCGACGGTGACGGTGCCCGCTTCGAGCCAGGTGCGGCCGATGATGTTGAGCCAGCCATTGGGGGCCTTGAGGGCGGCGAGGCGCTTCAGCTTCCAGGCGTCGAGTTCGGCTTCGTAGGTCATGGCGTGGTCCTTGGCTCAGGCGGGCATGCGGGGGACGGAGCCCAGCAGTTGCTGCGTGTAGGGATGCTGTGGGTTGCGGAGGATGGTTCGCGTGGGGCCGGCCTCGACGAGGCGGCCCTGTTCGAGGATCGCCAGCTCGTCGCACAGCGCGGCCACGGCGCCGAGATCGTGGGAAACGAACACCAGCGTCATCTGCGTGGCGAGGGTCTGGAACAGCTCGATGATGCGGATGCGGGTGCCGAGGTC
>CAMDAL010000007.1 GCA_945888565.1 Devosia equisanguinis
TTCAGCCATGGGATGGTCTCCTGGTCAGGGGTTGGTCTCAGCAACCAAACCTTCCCATCAGAAGACCATCCCAGCCATACGCACACGCCAGTCCCGCGTCAGCGGGTTCGTTCAATCCCCAGAGTCAGTCTCAGAGTGAAACGGTCTAGCTAGCGGGGGAGGGGGACCAGCCGTAGGCTGGTGGAGGGGGCGTTCATTGCTCCTGAATCTCAGCGGGACTGAAAGCTCTCAACCGTGCCCGGCGGTTGCACTCAGCGAAGCCCGGGTGATCCCGAGCTGCGCCAGCGCCGCGTCGTAGCGGGCCTCGATCGGCAGGGCGAACAGCAGTTCGCGGGAAAACGGCACGGTCAGCCAGCCATTGCCCTGGATTTCCTGTTCCAGCTGACCGGGGCTCCAGCCACAGTAGCCGAGGGCGAACAGGGCCTCGTGCGGGGTCTGATTGAAGGCGATGGCCTTGAGGATGTCGAGAGTCGCCGTCAGGCAGATATCCTCGGTGACCTCGTAGGAATTGCCGGCCTTGAAGTAGTCCGACGAGTGCAGCACGAAGCCGCGGCTCTTCTGCACCGGCCCGCCGCGCAGCACCTGGCGGTTGCGGATGTCGTCCGGCAGATGGATGAGCTCGTCGGGCTCGCCAAGCTTCAGTTCCTCGAGGATGTCGGCGAACTTCATGTCGTCTACCGACTGATTCACCACGAGGCCCATCGCACCTTCGTCGCCATGGCCGACGAGATAGATCACGCTCTCGCGGAAGCGATCGTCGCCCATTTCGGGCATGGCGACGAGAAACTGGCCTCTCAGCGACTCCATGGCACTACTCCTGGAACGAACCGGCTGTCCGCCTCGCGGGCACACACCCTTGCCGAAGCTTACCCCGTCGCCGACATCCATGCCTAGCCATCACTTTGGCCTGAGGCGCTTCCACCGCTGCGCCGGCTCGGCTATCCCGTTTGGCCATGCGCGCATTGATCCCGATAGCCCTGCTCCTGCTGACTGCTCCGGCCACTGCCGGCGAGACCCCCTGGCAGGATATTGCGCCCGACGTGCGGCTGCGCCTCGTTTCGTCCGACGTGCTGAAGCCCGATGGCACCACGATGGTAGCGCTGGAACTCGACATGCCGCAGGGCACCAAGACCTACTGGCGCGTGCCGGGCGAGAGCGGCATTCCGACACAGATCGACACTGTTGGATCGAACGGCATTGCCGGCCACCAGATGCTCTGGCCCCACCCGATGATCGAGGTAGAGGGCGGGCTCACCGATTTCGTCTATCGCGGCCCCACCGTGCTGCCGGTGGAACTGACGATCGACGGCGCGCGGGCCGACCTTGCGGTGTCCGTTTTAATGGGGGTGTGCTCGGATATCTGCGTGCCGGCGATGGCCAATTTCAGCCTGCCGCTGGGCTTCGTGAAGCCCGATCGGGGGCAGGGGCTGCGCATCGCGCAGGCTGTGGCACGGACGCCGCAGCACTGGTCCGACCCCCGGCCGCTGCTCGGGCCGGTTGAGTGGACCACGGATGGAAACGCCATATCCGTCGCGATTGCCGATGGGCGCGTTGATCCGCTGTCGCTGATCGCCGATGCCAGTGCGGCCGGGCAACTCTTTGGTGCGCCGCAAAAAAGCCCGGATGGATCGGCAGTCTTGCTCCCACTGCTCGGGGGAGCAGACCAGGCGGCACAAGAGGGCATGCCCGTCAGTCTGACATTCATGACTGAGATGGGTCCGTTTTCTTTGTCGACGACTGTCGGCCGATAGTCGACGGCGGAGGCGCCTTGGCCTATGGTTCGCCGCCCCGATCCGGGGGGTAACGAACCAGTAACCAAAGGGCGCATTACCGACATGATCCAGGCTGGCGACAAGATCCCCTCCATTCCGATCAAGCTGGTCGATGCCCATGGCAGCTCCGATGCGACGGCGGATGCGGTGCTCGGCACCGGCACGGTGGTGCTCTTCGGCGTGCCCGGGGCCTTCACGCCCACCTGCGACACCTCGCATCTGCCCGGTTTCGTCTCCAACGCGCACAAGCTCGCCAACCTCGGCGTCAGCCGGGTCGTCTGCGCGACGGTGAACGACCACCATGTCACCAAGGTCTGGGCGGAGCGCTCGGATGCACTGGGGAAGGTCGATTTCATTGCCGACGGCGAGGGGCTGCTGGCCGACACCATGGGGATGTCGAGGCAGATTCCGGGCATGGGGAAGCGCTTCGGCCGTTTTGCCATGGTGATCCGCGATGGCGTGGTAGAGGACGTATTCGTGCAGGACGTTGCGGGCGTTACCATCAGCGGGGCGCCGGCCGTGCTGATGGCGCTCGAGGCGCGCCAGTCTGTAACTGCGTGAGGTTGTAAGATGAGCATTCCGAACTCCGGCGTCCGCAACTGGACGCTTCGCCTTGGCGCCGTGGCAACTGCCGCGCTGCTGCTCTCCGGCTGCTCGATGGGCAACATGTTCGGCTCGGCCGGGCCGTCTCCCACCTCGACCCAGACCGCCAACCCCACCGCGCAGGAACTGAGCGCCGTTGCCACCAGCGCGCTGCCCGCCATTGCCACCGAGTGCCCGCCGATCAAGGTGCGCCGTGGCGGCGAGGCCTTGTTCTTCTACGGCAAGGGCAAGGTGGGTGATGCGCATGCGCTCAACTACCAGGCGGTGCTGGACAAGCAGTCGCGCAATTGCGTCGCCTCCAACGGCCTCATCACCGTGAAGATGGGCGTCGTCGGCCGCGTGCTGCTCGGCCCCTCCGGCAGCCAGGCCAAGGTCGACGTGCCGATCCGCTTTGCGGTCGAGCGCGACGGCGTGCCGATGTACTCCGAGCGCTACGAGATCCCCACCGCCATCGATCCCTCGACCCAGTCGGGTGAGTTCGTGAAGGTGGTGGAGAACGTCGCCATTCCGTATATCGGCGGCGAGGACATCACCATCTGGGTTGGCTTCGATAGCTGATATACCCCGCAGGTGGAGCGCGCGCCCGATTGACTCGCTCCACCAAACCCGCCTAACTCGCGTGGACTGCGGGAGAGTCCAGCTTCGCGCTGGCGCCGAAGGAGCAACCGCCCCGGAAACTCTCAGGCACACCGGACCGCAGTCGCAAAGGCATGTCCCTGAAACGTTGCAGACGTTTCGGATAAGGACTTGCCCCGAAAGTCGGCCCGCAAGGGCCGCACTCTGGAAAGCAGGCGATCTCGCCTCACCGAAGGAGCAACCGGCCCATAGGTGGCCGGGAAATCTCTCAGGTTAGCGGACAGAGGGGGCACCGGCGCGAGGGACATCCGTTCCTCGTGATCGTGCAACCAACTCCGCGGTGTCCTCAATGGCCGAAGTGCCAGCAGCAGACCTCAAGACTGTTCTCCTCAATGACCGGCATGTTGCTATGGGCGGCCGGATGGTGCCGTTTTCCGGCTACTCGCTGCCGGTGCAGTACCCCACCGGCATCATCGCCGAGCACAAGTGGTGTCGCGAGCACGCCGGCCTGTTCGATGTCTCGCATATGGGGCCAAGCTTCCTCGTCCTTGATCAGAAGTCGGGCGACGGCGATGCCGACCATGCCGCGATTGCCGCGCTGATCGAGCCGCTGATCTGCGGCGACATCAGGGGGCTGAAGCCCGGCCAGGTGCGCTACACGCTGCTGCTCAACGAGACGGGCGGCGCCCTCGACGACCTGATGATCGCCCGCCCGGCGGCCGAGGGCTGGGGCGGCGCGCTCTACATCGTCGTCAACGCCGGCACCAAGGACGCCGACTTCCAGCGCATTGCCGCGGCGGCCGCGGGCCAGGCGACCCTCAACCGCTCGGACCATTGTGCGCTCTTGGCGTTGCAGGGGCCGGAGGCGGTGGAGGTGCTGCGCGATGTGATCCCCGGCGCGGTGGACCTGAGCTTCATGCACTACGGCTCCTTTGATTTCGACGGCAGCAAGCTGGTGATCTCGCGCTCCGGTTATACCGGCGAGGACGGCTTCGAGATTCTGGTCGATCCGAGCCACGCCACCATCCTGTTCGACCGCCTGCTGAGCGATGGACGGGTCAAGCCCATCGGGCTTGGCGCCCGCGACTCGCTGCGGCTCGAGGCGGGCCTGCCGCTCTACGGGCATGATCTCGACGAGACGATCTCGCCGGTGGAAGCCGGGCTCAACTTCGCCGTGGCGCGTCGTCGCCGCGATGCCGCCGATTTTCCCGGAGCGACGCGCATCCTGTCCGAACTCGGCGGCGTGCTCGACCGGGTCCGCGTCGGCCTGTTTGTTGACGGTGCACCGGCCCGTGAAGGGGCCGAGATCCTCGACAAGTACGGCGCTGTCATCGGCAAGGTGACATCCGGCGGCTTCTCGCCGTCGCTGAACCGCGCCATCGCGCTCGGCTTCGTACCACCAGACAAGGCCGCACCCGGCACCCCGTTGCAGGTGCTGGTGCGCGGGCGCACCCAGCCTGCCGAAGTCACAAACACTCCATTCGTCCCCCACCGCTACGTCCGGAAAACCGCCAAATGACCAAGTTCACCAAGGACCACGAATACATCACCGAGGACGGCACCGTGGGGATCACGCCCTACGCCCAGGAGCAGCTGGGCGACATCGTGTTCGTCGAGTTGCCCAAGGTCGGCCAGAAGCTGAAGGCGGGCGACGAGGCCGCGGTGGTCGAGTCGGTGAAGGCTGCGTCCGAGATCTACGCCCCGGCCTCCGGCACGGTGCTCGCCATCAACACCGCGCTCACCGGCGAGCCGGGTCTGATCAACTCGGCCCCCGAGACCGATGGCTGGATCTTCAAGCTGGCGCTCGACGATGCGGGTGAACTCGACGCCCTCATGGATGCTGCGGCCTATGCGGACCTGACGAAGTAACCATGCGCTACCTCCCCCATTCCGAAGCCGAGCGGGCGCAGATGCTCGCCGTGATCGGCGCTGCCACCGCCGAGGACCTGTTTGCCCGTGTGCCCGCGCAGGCGCTGCTGCACGAGCCGGTGAACCTGCCGAAGCACTCGCCCGAATTCCTGGTCGAGGCGCATATGCGTGCCCTGTCGCGGCAGAACGTGGCGGCAGGCGATGGCCCGTTCTTCATCGGCGCTGGCGCCTACCGCCACCACGTGCCGGCAACGGTCGACCACATGATCCAGCGGTCCGAGTGGCTGACCGCCTACACGCCCTACCAGCCCGAGGTATCGCAGGGCACCCTGCAGATGCTGTTCGAGTTCCAGACCCAGGTCGCGCACCTGACCGGCATGGAGGTCGCCAACGCCTCGATGTATGACGGTTCGACCGCCACCGCCGAGGCGGTGCTGATGGCGCGCCGCCTCACCCGCCGCAACCGCATCGTGCTGTCGGGTGGCCTGCACCCGCACTATCGTGACGTGGTGCGCACCTATCTCGGCGATGGGCCGGACCTCGTCTGCCTCCCGGCCTCGCCCGAGGGCCAGGGCGACATCCTCAACCGCATCGATGCCGAGACGGCGGCGATCGTGGTGCAGACGCCGGACTTCTACGGCCACCTCCGCAACCTCCGCGCCGCCGCCGATGCCGCGCACGCCGCGGGCGCGCTGCTGATCGTGGTGGTGACCGAGGTGGTGTCGCTGGGACTGATCGAGGCTCCCGGCGCGCTGGGTGCGGATATCGTCGTCTGCGAAGGCCAGTCGATCGGCAACCCGCTGAACTACGGCGGGCCGTATGTGGGCCTCATGGCCACCCGCAAGGAGTTTGTCCGGCAGATGCCGGGGCGGCTCTGCGGCGAGACCGTCGATGCCGACGGCACCCGCGGCTTCGTGCTGACGCTCTCGACCCGCGAGCAGCATATCCGTCGCGAGAAGGCGACCTCCAACATCTGCACCAATGCCGGCCTTTGTGCGCTGGCCTTCTCCATCCACATGTCGCTCCTCGGCGAGGCCGGGCTCAAAAAGCTCGCGCGGCTCAACCACGCCAATGCCGTCAAGCTGGCGCGGATGCTCGGCACCGTTCCGGGCGTCGAACTGCTCAACAAGAGCTTTTTCAACGAGATGACCATCCGTCTGCCGGTCCCTGCCGCGCCGGTGATTGATCTCTTGGCCCGCGCCGATGTGCTGGCCGGCCTGCCGGTCAGCCGGCTCGAACCGGATAATCCCGCCTGCGCCAACCTGATCGTCCTTGCGGCGACAGAACTCACCACCGACAGCGATATCGCCATGCTGGCCGAATGCCTTCATGCCGCCTTGAGCGAGGACGTCCAATGAACATGAACCATCAGGGCCGCCCCACCGGCACCGGTACCTCCGGCTTCGCCTCCACCTCGGGCTCGTCGCTGCTCCCCAATGAACCGTTGCTGTTCGAGATCGGCGATACCGAGCATTCCGGCGTCGACCTGCCGGATGTGACGATCACCTCCGAGTTCCTCGGTGGCCATGAGCGCAAGTCTGACATCGATCTCGCCGGCCTTACCGAGCCCGAGGCGATGCGCCACTACGTGCGCCTGTCGCGTCTCAACTACTCGATCGACAGCGGCATGTACCCGCTCGGCTCGTGCACCATGAAGCACAACCCGCGCCTCAACGAGAAGATGGCACGCCTTGCGGGCTTTGCCGATATCCACCCGCTGCAGCCAGTCTCGACCGTGCAGGGCGCGCTGGAGCTGATGAGCCAGCTCGGCCATTGGCTGATGACCCTCACCAACACTGCTGCCGTCGCGCTGACCCCCAAGGCCGGCGCCCATGGCGAAATGTGCGGCATGATGGCCATCCGCGCCGCCCAGGAAGCGGCCGGGCAGAGCCATCGCAAGATCGTGCTGGTGCCCGAAAGCGCCCATGGCACCAACCCGGCAACGGCGGCTTTCCTCGGCTACTCGGTCAAGTCCATCCCGGCCCGTGCCGACGGCACCGTCGATGTTGAGGCGGTCAAGTCCGCGCTCTCGCCCGACGTTGCCGCCATCATGCTGACCAACCCCAACACCTGCGGCCTGTTCGAGCCCGAGGTGATCGAGATCGCCGCCGCCGTCCACGCTGCCGGCGCGTTCTTTTACTGCGATGGCGCCAATTTCAACGCCATCATGGGCGTCGTCCGGCCGGGCGACCTCGGCATCGATGCCATGCACATCAACCTCCACAAGACCTTCTCCACCCCGCATGGCGGTGGCGGTCCCGGTGCCGGTCCGGTGGTCCTCTCCGAGGCTCTGGCGCCCTTTGCGCCGGTACCGTTCGTCAGGAAAGGCGAACTCGTCGAGCACGCCGAGGGTCAGCACCTTGGCCGCATCACCGCCTTCAACGGCCAGATGGGTATGTATGTCCGCGCGCTCACCTACATGCTGAGCCATGGCGGCGACGGCCTCGCTCAGGCGGCAAAGGATGCGGTTCTCAACGCCAACTACGTCAAGGCGCGCCTGCAGCACATCTTCTCGGTGCCGTTCCCCGGCCAGCCCGTTATGCACGAGGCCCTGTTCGATGATAGCTTCCTCGAGGGCACCCACGTAACGACGCTGGATTTCGCCAAGGCCATGATCGATGAGGGCTTCCACCCCATGACCATGTACTTCCCGCTCGTCGTTCACGGCGCCATGCTGATCGAGCCGACCGAGAGCGAAAGCAAGCAGACCCTCGACCGTTTCTGCGATGTGATGCTGGAACTCGCGACTGACGCCAAGGCCGGCAATTCCGCCCGCTTCACCTCGGCACCCACCAAGGCGCCCCGCCGTCGCCTCGACGAAACCCGCGCCGCCCGCTCGCCCATCCTCAAATGGGAACGGCCGGTGGACCTGCCGCAGGCAGCGGAGTAGGGGTCAGGCCGATTTGGCCATGACGATTGCCGGGGTGGTTGCGGGTTTCGCCATCACCTCGGCGACAAACCGTCCCAGCAGCGCGTTGAACGCTTCTGGCTGATCCCAGAACGGCGCATGGCCGGCATCGGGGATGATGTGGCAGACGCCGCCCCACAGGGTGGGGTAGCGCAGCCCGGCAATATAGCTCAGGCGAGCCACCGGTTCGGCTGATCCATTGACCATCGCGACGGGAACCTGCGCCTCTTCCACGGCGCGCTTCTGGTCAAACACGGCGCCGTTCATCAGGCTGTTCGAGACCTCGCGGCGCAGCCGCCCATCCGCCCTCTGGATAGATGCAAGGAACTTTGGGTCCCCCTGGCCGTGGTAACACATCTCGTAGAACCGCAGCGCGTCGCGCTCGGTGAAGTGCACCTTGGTCGCCAGCAGCAGGTCGAGATTGGTCTGGAAGGCCTTCAGCAGGCCCACCGCACCAGGGCTCACCGGCGGCGCTCCCACCACCATCAGCCCCGCAACGCCAGAGTGCCGGGCCATCAGTTCAATGCCGATATGGCCACCAAGCGACCATCCGAGTACCGCAAACCGCGCGATGGACTTGCGGGCCATCACTTCGGCCACGGTGTCGGCAAGCGCGTCGACCCCGTACTGCCCCGGGGCTGCGGCATCCCCCGATTCCCCATGGCCGGGCAGGTCGATCGCAATGAGGCGGTAGCGGCTGGCAAGGGGGCTGTCGAATTGCTTGGCAAAGACCTCCCGCGAGGCGCCCGAGCCATGCAGCATCAGCAGCGGCTCGCCCAGCCCGTCGCTTTCGCTCAGGCGGATCGTGGTACTGCGCGTCTGAACCGTACTGTGATGGATCGCCATTGCGGGGCCGTTATTGATGATCAGCCCGAATTCTGCCTGACAGTCACTACGGCCACGTCAATCAGAACGGTGAAGCAAAGCTAAAATCAGCATCGTGCTTTCTCCAAGATTGCGGGTCAGGCCGCGATCAGTCCCTTGTGGCGGGCTCCGCCCTTTCGTAGCGTGTCGGTCATTGGAAGCGAAGTCGCGGGGGCGAGATGGAACTGGTACTCGATATCATCGTGAGCGTGGTCAGCCTCGCCGTCGTGGCGCAATACAGCTGGGCCCTGAAGGCCCACTTCAACTCACCAAAAATGCCGGCCGGCACGGTGATGATTTCGGTTGTCGTGGCCGCAACCACGCTCCTGTATATCGCGCTGCTCTGGGCCGGGCCCCAGCCGCCGGCAGCGACACTGGTGGGGCTCATCCTGCAGGGTTTCTCGCTCTGGCTCTTCTGGGCGGCGATCCGGGCCTCCCGCGCCGCGCGGCTGAAGATGGCGTTTGATGTCCAGAACCCTCACGCTCTCGTCACCGAAGGGCCATATCGCTACCTTCGGCATCCCTTTTACACATCCTACCTGATCTTCTGGATCGGCCTCGCCATCGCCACCTGGTCTCTCCTTGCGCTCCCATCCCTTTGCGTCATTGCCGCGATCTATGTCGCTGCAGCGCTGGGGGAGGAGCGCAAGTTCGCGCGCACAGGCATGTCCGACGAGTACGCTGCCTATCGGCAACGCACCGGCTTCTTCTGGCCACGCCTGCGGCTCTAGTGGAGGACGGCGCGGCCCAAAACGAAAATGCCCGCTTTCGCGGGCATCAACTCGTCAGAGCCGGAGGATCAGCTCAGTTGAGCCGCGCTGCCACATCCTTGATGGCCTGTTCGACGAGCACGTCGCCCTTGGCTTCCATCTGCTTGGTCAGCAGCACGCGGGCAGCCTCCACCGCGAGATCCGCCGATTTGGCCCGCACCTCGGCGACGGCCTGGGCTTCCGCCTGTGCGATCTTCTCGGTCACGGCCTTCTCACGGCGTGCAATCATTGTCTCGATCGAAATCTTGGCGTCCGCCGTCAGCCGGAAGGCCTCTTCGCGCGCGGCATCGACGATGCTCTGCGCTTCCTTTTCTGCGTCGTCGCGACGACGAGCATAGTCTTCAAGCAGCGCCTTGGCTTCGGCGCGCAGCGCCTCGGCTTCGCTCAGATCGGACTCGATCTTCTTGATCCGCTCATCGAGCATCTTGGTGATCATCTTGGGGATGCCGAAATACACGGCAATCCCGATGAAAATCACCAGCGCAATGGTTGCCCAGATGGTCGCGCCCGTGGTGGCGTCGGCTCCAAAGCTCCACATCGGCCTTACTCCTTGCTGACCGCCGTCACCGCATCCCGCGCTTCTTTAGCGGTAACGGTGCCGGAGATCTTGGCGACCAGCGCCTGTGCGGTTTCAGCGGCGATATCGCCGACATTGGCAAGCGCGGCATCCTTGGTGGCAAGGATGCGGGCTTCTGCGTCCGCCATGCGCTTGCCCAGCTGGGCTTCGACATCCGCACGGCGGTTGTCGATATCGAGCTTGATCGAAGCGCGGGTTTCCTCGGCGATGCCGTGGGCGTTCTTGCGGGCTTCTGCAAGCGCCGCCTCATAGGCCGCTGCGGCCTTCTCGGTTTCCTGTCGGAGCCGTTCAGCTTCCTTCAGGTCGCCTTCGATGCGCGTGCGGCGGGTCTCGAGGATCGAACCGATGCGCGGCAGCGCCATGCGGCTCATCACGATGTACAGGGCACCGAACGCGATCGCCAGCCAGAGCAACTGGCTGCCGAAGGTTGACGGGTCGAACGGCGGAAACACCTCGGAATGCGCTTCCGTGGAGGCGTGCGTTTCCGTGGTCCCAGCCGCCGCTGTATGATCGGCCGCCGGCGCCATGACTTCGCCCTGCTGCAGGGCGTCGCCCGATGCAGTTTCTGCCACGACAATGATGTTTTGGGTCAAACCCGCCATCTCGAAACCCTTTGTGACCAGTGGCTCCGGATCGCAACCCGGAGCCTCCATTCAGTCAATTCTGGCCAACCGTAAGTACAACCGGCTTGCGCCGGGTTGGAACGGTCACCGTCGCGAAATCAGACTGCGAACAGCAGCAGGAGCGCGATCAGGAACGAGAAAATGCCGAGAGCTTCCGTCACGGCGAACCCGAAAATCAGGTTACCGAACTGGCCCTGGGCCGCGGCCGGGTTGCGCAGGGCGCCCGACAGGAAGCTGCCGAAGATGTTGCCCACGCCGATTGCTGCGCCGGCCATGCCGACAGCTGCGATACCTGCACCGATAAATTTAGCTGCTTCTGGATCCATAATAGTCTGCTCCTTTTGGGACCGATTGACGGCGCTTGCCGCCGTCTCACTGTGAACCGGCCGATTAATGCGACGGATGGATCGCATCATTGATGTACATCGAGGTCAGCACCGCAAACACATAAGCCTGCAGGGCCGCCACGAGGAATTCGAGCGCTGTGATCGCCACCGTCATCACCAGCGGCAGCAGTGCCCCCAGCCAGCCGAGGAAGCCGAGGCTACCCAGCGTCACGATGAAACCGGCAAACACCTTGAGGGTGATGTGACCGGCAAGGATGTTGGCAAACAGACGAACTGAAAGTGAAATCGGGCGCGAGAGGAACGAAACCACCTCGATCGGCACCACGATGGGCAGCACATAGGCCGGCACACCCGAGGGAACGAAAAGCTTCAGGAACTTGAAGCCGTTCTTCCAGAACCCGTAGACGATGACCACCGCGAACACCAGCATGGCCAGAGCGAAGGTGATGATGATGTGGCTGGTCGCGGTAAAGAAGAACGGGACCATGCCGAACATGTTGGCAACGAGCACGAACATGAACAGCGAGAACACGAACGGGAAGAACTTCATCCCGGCCTTGCCTGCAGAGTCTGACACCATTTTGGCGACAAACTCATACAGCATCTCGGAAATCAGCTGCGTGCGGTTCGGAACCAGGCTGCGCTTCTGTGTGGAAAGCAGCAAGTACGCCGCAATCACGCCAACCGTCGCCACCATGAACAGTGCCGAGTTGGTGAACGACACACCGCCTTCGCCAAACGAGACGAGATCGGTGATCTGGAACTGGTGAATCGGGTCGACTTTATTCGGATCGGCCAACTTGGTTCCCTTTAGGCTCTCGCCTTCACTCGTCTTCTTTGTCGTCCGGCACGCGCATCGCGGCCGTGGGCGGTGGAGCCGCCCGGTTCATTTCGGTCGCGGAGCGCACCACGTTGAGCACGCCTGCCGCAAAACCGACCATAAGCATCACCAGCATGAGCCAGGGGCTGGTCTTCAGCCACTGATCGAGCAGGTAACCCATACCCGCGCCGACCAGAATGGCCGCAATGAATTCCGATCCAAGCCGCACACCGCGGCTCATCGCAGACATATCACGGCTGCCCGACGCCGATTGCGCCATTTCAGCCGCCTCTTCCTTGGCCCGCGCCTGCGCAATGCGCTTGGCAAGGTCCGAGGTCAGGGGCGCACCTTTCTCATCACTGTGGATACGTCCGGTCTTGCGCGACGGCTTCATTGCGCTTTCCCTTCCGTCTCCGAGTCAGAACTTTAGTGGGAGCCCCTCGAAGTCGCGCGCACCATAGTGTCACCCCAAAAGTGTGTCAAGGCTGGCCGTGGCGTTTTAAGTCGTTGATATATATACGGTTTCTAGTCGTCGTCACAGGTGTGACATTCAGTCATGTGCCAGAGCGCGCTCGACAGTGCAGGATTCTCACGTTCGTCGCCATAGGCGGGCCGCAAAGTTCGGCCTGGGGCGGCCGTCAGCTCGCCTGCCGCACCGCGGCTTCGGCCGTGCTGAGGTCCACCGACACCAGCTGGCTGACCCCGCGTTCCGCCATCGTCACCCCGAACAACCGGTCGACCCGGGCCATCGTGATCGGGTTATGGGTGATCACCAGGAACCGCGTCTCGGTCCGCTCCGTCATCGTGTCGAGGAGGTTGCAGAAACGCTCCACATTGGCGTCATCGAGCGGCGCATCCACTTCGTCCAGCACACAGATCGGCGCCGGGTTGGTGAGGAACACCGCAAAGATCAGGCTCATCGCCGTCAACGCCTGCTCGCCGCCCGAAAGCAGCGTCATCGTCGTCGGTTTCTTTCCCGGTGGCCGCGCGATGATCTCGAGCCCGGCCTCCAGCGGATCATCGCTCTCGACGAACTGCAGCTCCGCCGTTCCGCCGCCGAACAGCGACGTGAACAGCTCCTGGAAATAACCGTTTACCTTTTCAAACGCTTCCGAGAGCCGCGCGCGGCCCTCCTTGTTCAGTGCCTGGATGCCGCCGCGCAGCTTGGCGATCGCCGCGATCAGGTCGTCGCGATCCGTGACCATCAGGTCGAGCTTTTCGCGCACCTCCTCGGATTCCTTTTCGGCCCCGAGGTTGACCCCACCCAGCCGCTCGCGCTCGGCCTTCAGCCGGTCGACCTGTGCCTCGACCTGCGCTTCCTGCGGCAGCGCATGTTCGGGCCGGATCCCCGCCGCCTGCGCCGTATGCGAAGCATCGATATTGAGCGTCTCGATCACCTGCCGCTCGATCTGGTGCCGCTGCGCCACAAGCCCCTTGATCCGCTCTTCTACACGCGCCGCCTCGGCTCGGAACCCGAACAGCGCATCCGCCGCCAGCCGCTGCGCCTTGTCGGCATCGCGATGCCGTGTTTCGGCCGCGCTCAGCGCATCGGTTGTTTCCTTGTGCGCCGCGCGCGCCTCGGCAATCTGCCCATCGAGGGTCTCGCGCCGCGCCGCAAACTGTTCCGGCGTCGCATCGAATGTCTTGATCTGCTCGGCAATCTCGGCCGCCCGGGCGCCGAGCGTTGCGAGCTGGCTGGCGGCCCCATCCCGTCGCCGCTGCCACGCGGCACTATCGCTGGCAATCTGCCCCAGCCGCGCCGTCCGCATCCGGGCCGTCGCTTCAAAACTCGCCAGTTGCACCCGCACCTGGTCCGCCTGCTGCCGCAGCGTGCCAAGCGCTGATTGCCGCGCTGCGACCAACGCGGCGGCCTCGCTCTCATCGCCTGCCTCAGCAAGCAGTCGGGCCGCTTCAGTCGCACCCGCCACCGCCTCAGCGAGCGCCGCATCGAGCCGCGTCTTGGCATCAACCAGTGCCGTTTGCCGCGCCGCGAGCTCGCCGATGGCGCGCTGCGCCCGGTCCACTTCGCCCTGCGCGATGCCGATCTCGCGCTGCGCGGTCCGCCAGGCCTCGCGCATCTGCCGCTCTGCGGCCCGCGCTGTTTCGAGCGCGGCCGAAAGACCCGCGGCATCCGCCCGTCGCGCATTGCGCCGCGCCCGCGCTTCGCCGACTTCGGCCTCAAGGTCTGCCAGCCGGTTGCGCTGCGCCAGCCGCTCAGCCGCCGCCGTCGGCGCATCGGCTGCCGCAACCAGCCCGTCCCACCGCCAGAGCCCGCCAGCCTTGCTCACCAGCCGCTGTCCGGGCTTGAGTTCCGCTACCAGCCTCGCCGTATCCGCCGCCTCGACCAGCCCGATCTGCCTGAGCCGCCGCGTCAACAGCGGGCTGCCAGAAACCACTTCCGACAACGGCCGCACACCTGCCGGCAGAAGAGGGTCACCGCTCCCGTCAACCGCACCCGCCCAATGGATTGGCGCCCCGGCATCCGAGGACGCTTCAAGGTCATCGCCCAGCGCCGCACCCAGCGCCGTCTCGTATCCGGGCGAGACCTTCAACTGATCCACAACCGCCGGCCACTTGCTCGCTCCGCCATGGTTCAGCACGCGCGACAGAGTCT
Source organism: Devosia equisanguinis (assembly GCA_945888565.1). Classification (GTDB taxonomy): domain Bacteria; phylum Pseudomonadota; class Alphaproteobacteria; order Rhizobiales; family Devosiaceae; genus Devosia_A; species Devosia_A equisanguinis_A. The sequence continues at coordinate 14,344 of CAMDAL010000007.1, forward strand.
GCGCCTCGCCTTCCAGCCGGTTCAGCGCCGCTTCCATCTGCTGCAGTTCCGGCCGCACTGCGTCGGCGGCAACCTGTGCCGCAACCGCCGCGGCCTCGGCCTCCACCGCCCGCGCTTCCGCCGCACTGGCCCGCGCCTGCGTCGCCTCAAGCTCGGCGCGCTTGCCGCTCAGTGTCGCGTCGGCAGCAAGTTTCCGCGCCACGTCCGCCGCCTCGCGCACCACATCTGCAACCTGCGCCTCAAGCCGCGTAACGCGTCCACGGGCCTCGGTAACGCCGCGTTCGGCCGCCGCCCGCCGCGCCCGCACCTGCGCCAGCGCATCCCCGGCAACCCGCGCCTCGGCCTCGGCCTTGGCCACCTCAGCCTGCACCGCCTCAACCGCGCGCCGCGCCGTTCCGAACGCCTGCGCTTCGCCCGCCGCTTCCGTTTCCAGTCGCGCGCGCTCGTCCGCCGCCGCCGTCAGCGCCTCATCGCCTTCGCCCACCAACTGCCGCTCGCGCATCGCGTCGGCCTCGATCTGCTTCAGCCGCTCTGCCAGTTCCCGCTGCCGCGCCGCAGCGCGCTTGGCCTCATCATCGAGCTGTTCGGCAAGGATCGTCAGCCGCTGCAGCACCGCCCCCGCCGCCCCTTCCCTGTCACGCAACGGCTGCAGCGCCTGCAGGGCGAGGAACACGAGTTTCTGCGCTTCGAGTTCGAGGTGCTGCGCCTCGGCGAGTTCGCGGATCAGCTTCGCCTGCGCCGCCTCGGCATCCTTTTCGGCGAAGCGGGCGGCAACCCAGCGGATGTGGAACAGCGTCGCCTCGGCCCGGCGGATATCGCCCGACAGCGCCCGGTAGCGCACCGCGAGGCGCGCCTGCCGCTTCAGCGTTTCGAGCTGCTGCTCGACCTCCCCGATGATATCGTCGACGCGTTCGAGGTTGGCCTCGGCGGCCCGCAGCCGCAGCTCGGCCTCGTGACGCCGCGAATGCAGCCCGGAAATGCCCGCCGCCTCTTCGAGCAGCGCCCGGCGCTGCACCGGCTTGGCGGCAATCAGTTCGCCGATCTGGCCTTGCCGCACGAGGGCAGGGGAGTGAGCGCCGGTCGAGGCGTCGGCGAACAGCAGTTGCACGTCGCGGGCGCGCACTTCCTTGCCGTTGACGCGGTAGACCGAGCCCTGCTCGCGCTCGATGCGGCGCGTAACTTCGAGCACGTCGGCGGTGTTGAGCGGCGCGGGGGCGGTGCGGTCGGAATTGTCGAGGACGAGGGTAACTTCGGCGGTGTTGCGGCCGGGCCGCGAGCCGGAGCCCGAGAAGATCACGTCATCCATGCCTGAGGCGCGCATCGCCTTGTACGAGCTTTCGCCCATCACCCAGCGCAGCGCTTCGACGAGATTGGATTTGCCGCAGCCATTCGGCCCGACCACACCGGAAAGACCCGGCTCGAGCCACAGCTCGGTCGAGTCGCAGAAGGATTTGAAGCCGGTGAGCTTGAGGCGCGTGAACTTCATCACGCGCCCCTTAGTGGAGTGCGCTTAGGCGAGCAGCGGGTCGATCTCGGCCTTGAGGGAGTCAAACGTCACCCCGCCATTCAGCATCTTGCCGTTGACATAGAAGGTCGGCGTGCCCTGGAGCTGGAACTCGCGGGTTGCCTGGTCGCGCATCGTTTCCAGCCCAGAGAACAGGGCCTGATTCGTCAAGGCAGCGTCATAGGTTTCCTTGGTGAAACCGAGCTGCTGGGCGATTGCAAACATCGCGTCGGCGGGCGTCGGCGACGTGACCCAGTCGTTCTGGGTGCGGAAATAGGTATCGACGACCTCGTGGTACTTCTCCGCGCCGGCCGCCTCGGCCAGCATGAACACCACCGCGTCGAGCACGTTGCGGACGAACGGGCGCGGGATGAACTGGATCTTGTTGGTGTCGATGTATTCGGCCTTGAGCTGCGGGTAGACCGTCTCGTGGAAGGTCTTGCAGTGCGGGCAGGTGGGCGACAGGTATTCGATCACCGTCACCTTGGCGTCCTTGTTGCCCACCACATGGTCGGCAACGCCGCCGGCCGGGGCCAGCAGCTTGGCGGCATCGAACTGCTGCGCCAGCGCAGCGGTCGATCCGAAGATGAAGGACACGCCCGTGCCAGCCGCCGCGGCGACGACGGCAGCGCCCGTCCCGATGAGGATGTTACGACGATTGGCCACGATATTCTCCGTTTTTGGTTAGCCGCCTATATCGTGCCGAACTTAGTGGCGGCAAGTTGTACCCGCGATGAACGGGCGTCACAGGCGTTGAACAGTTCGCGACTTCGAGCCGGCCCGCAGGGCAAAATCGCTCCAGTGGAGCGATTTTTGGCGAGAAGGCCATGAAGCTACGCTCGAATGGCAACGGCAACGGCAGCGGACGGCCCTTCCCGTTATTCGGCGGGGCAATTGCTTCGCGCGACATTAGCCACTGATCACCTCCCGCCCTTGCGGGGGAGGTAGCGTCGCTAGGAGCGACAGCGACGTAGCAGAGCTAGGAGGGGGGGTGTGACCGAGGCTGGTCAACGACCTCGGTGGTACCCCCTCCCTACCTGTCGCTAGGGCGCTGATGCGCCCAAGCTTCGGTACCCTCCCCGCAAGGGGGAGGGTGGCCATCGGGCTGACCCGAGCCTTTGAGTTTGCTAGCTCTTTTTCTTCCGCGCCATCGCCAACCCCAGCTCCCGCAGCGCATCGCGAACCCCTGCATCCTCCACCTTGTCCACGGTCTCTGCGACCATGGCGCGGGTGATCTCGGGCACGGCGGGCGCAGTCTCCGCCGGCGCGCTCTCCACCTCGAACGGCGCCGCGCTCATCCGCACCGAGCCGACGAGAAAATACCCGAAATACCGGTTAACCGCGGCCGCCACCCGCTCGCCCTCATGCGCCAGCGCCAGGGCGTGGCCGGGGTGGCAGCGCAGGTACAGCACCGCGCCCTCGGCCCCCTTTTCGCCACGCGGCCAGCTGAGCTTGTCGGGCTTCGCCATCACGTCGTAGGGGGCAGGGGCCATCACCTGCCAGTGGGCCACGAGGTCCCGGCTGGCGAAGCCGCGCCGCTTCAGCGCCGGATCGAGCGCCTTGCCCAAGGCTTCGGTCAGCCCCACCGCCCGGTTGAGCCGCCGGGGCTCTCTCGTTTCCTTCTTGGTCGCCACTGGTAACAACTTCTCCGCCCCGCTTGCGCGGGTTCGCGCCGCAGGCCATCTGATCGGCCGATCATGTCAAACCCGAACGCAAATCTGAAGCCGCTGGATGCAGACGCGGTGCTGCGCTTTTACGACCGCCACGCGCGCGCCCTGCCTTGGCGCACCGCGCCGGCCGACCGGGCACGCGGCATGCAGCCCGATCCCTACCGCGTCTGGCTCAGCGAAGTCATGCTGCAGCAGACCACCGTCGCCGCCGTCGGCCGCTACTATGCCCGCTTCACCGCGCTCTGGCCCACTGTCGCCGACCTCGCCGCCTCGCCGCTCGAAGCGGTGCTCGTCGAATGGGCCGGCCTCGGCTACTACGCCCGGGCCCGCAATCTTCATGCCTGCGCGGTGGCGGTTGTTGAGCGCTTCGGCGGCGCCTTCCCAACCACGTCAGCGGAGTTGCTGACCCTGCCCGGCATCGGCGCCTACACCGCCGCCGCCATCTCGGCCATCACCGCCGACGAGCGCATCGCCGTCGTCGACGGCAATGTCGACCGCGTGCTCGCCCGCTACCTCGCCCTCGACGTGCCGGTGCGCGACGAAAAGGACCTGATCCGCGCTACCGTTCAGGCGGCCGTTCCGGTCCGCGCCGGAGACTTCGCCCAGGCCCTGATGGACCTCGGCGCCACCATCTGCGCCCCCCGGCAGGCCAGTTGCATGCTCTGCCCGCTCCAATCGGGTTGCGCCGGCGCGCGGCTCAATCCGCTGCACTATCCAGTAAAGCCCGAAAAAGCAGAGCGCCCGACCCGCTACGGCCACGCCTTCGTCATGCGCGACGCGGACGGCGACGTGTACCTGCAGACGCGCGCCGAGAAGGGCTTGCTCGCGAAGATGACGGAGACCCCGGGTTCGGCGTGGACCTCGGCATCGGAGCCCGTCGCCCACCCGGTGTCGGCCGAATGGCGGCATGCGGGACAAGTCGTCCACATCTTCACCCACTTCCGGCTGGAGCTCGATGTGTGGACGGCGGTGGTGCCCGACACCGCGCTGCTGACCGAGGGCTGGTGGACCGACCCGAGCCGGCTCGACGCCGAGGCGCTGCCGAGCCTGTTCCTCAAGGTGCTGGCAGTGGCGGGGGTGGAGTAGGGCTGGCGGTATCCCTGCGAACGCAGGGACCCACCTCACCACCTTCGCGGATTTCCAGTTGGGTCCCTGCGTTCGCAGGGCTGAAACGTTGGGGTTGCGACAGACCAGTGACCTGAACCGACCCCACAAATGAAAACCGCCGGCACCTTGCGGGTACCGGCGGTAGATGCAGCCTGTGATTGGAGGTCAGGTCAGGCTGGAATCCGGTCCATCTGGGCGCGCACCTGGGCGCGGAAGATGTCGATGGGGGCGAGTTTGCCGGCGTCCCTGGCGTGCCAGAAGGTCCAGCCGTTGCAGGCCTCGGCGCCCTGCACCAGTGCGCCGACGCGGTGGATGGAGCCCATGTGCTCGCCCGAAACCAGCGAGCCGTCGGCCCGTACCAGCGCACTGAAGCGCTGCCGGTCGTCGGTGAGTTCGGTGCCGGGGGTGATGAGCCCCATCTCGACCAGCGAGCCGAAGGCGACCCGCGGCGCGGCACGCCTGGTGACGGCGGTCTCGACGGTCTGGGCGCTTAGCGGACGGATCGCTGCGATGCGCTTCAGCGCGCCCGCGATATACGTGTCCTCGCGCTCGATACCGATGAAGTGCCGGCCGAGCTTCTTGGCCACGGCGCCGGTGGTGCCAGTGCCGAAGAATGGGTCGAGCACCACGTCGCCGGGCTTTGTCGTCGCCGAGATGACGCGGTAGAGCAGGGCCTCGGGCTTTTGCGTCGGGTGCAGCTTCTCGTCGTCGTCGCCCTTCAGGCGCTCGCCGCCGCTGCAGATCGGGAACAGCCAGTCCGAGCGCATCTGCACGTCGTCGTTGGCAAGCTTCAACTGCTCGTAGTTGAAGGTCGGGCGGCTGGCGCGCGATTTCGACGCCCAGATCAGCGTCTCGTGCGCATTGGTGAACCGGGTGCCGCGGAAGTTCGGCATCGGGTTGGCCTTGCGCCAGATCACGTCATTCAGCATCCAGAACTCAAGGTCCTGCAGTGCCGCGCCGACGCGGAAGATGTTGTGATACGAGCCGATCACCCAGATGGCGCCATCCGTCTTCAGGATGCGGCGGGCCGCGGCGAGCCAGGCGCGGGTGAAGCGGTCGTAGTGGGCAAAGCTGTCGAACTTGTCCCAGTCGTCGTCGACGGCGTCGACCTTGCTCTGGTCGGGCCGGGTGAGGCCCTGCTCGAGCTGCAGGTTGTAAGGCGGGTCGGCGAAAATCAGATCCACCGACCCGGCCGGAAGTGCATTCATGTGGTCGATGCAATCGCCCACAAGGATGGTGTCGATGGGGAGCGAACGGCTCCCCTCCGCATTGGCCGATTGGGCCATACGCGCGGTACGCAACATGTACTCGAACCCTGACGCAGAACTAACACGTCCGGTTGTAAGCCGTTAGGGTTAAACGGGATTTAAGCGGCAGGGTTAGCGGGGTGTTAACGCCAAGATGAACGACCCGTCCTGGTTTGAGTTTACGCCGCTTCCGACTTCACCCGCACCGCCGCAGCGCAGGGGGCGAAGTCCATGCGGTGATGCCGCCCCGGCCCATGCTCGGTTAGTGCCCTGAGGTGCACCGGCGCCGAATAGCCCTTGTGGCTGGCGAAGCCGAAATGCGGCTCCTCGCAGTGCATGATCTGGCACATGCGGTCGCGCGTCACCTTCGCAACGATCGAGGCCGCGGCGATCGAGACCGACCGCGCGTCGCCGCCGACCACCAGCTCCGTCGGCCACAGCATGTCCTTCGGCCGGGTGTTGCCGTCGACCAGCACGTAGTCGACCTTCACCGGCAGGTTCAGCACTGCCTGTCGCATCGCCCACATCGATGCCCAGAGGATGTTGAGCTTTTCGATGATGCTCGGCGGCGCCACCGCCACCGACACGGCTACCGCCGAGGCCATGATCTTTTCGTAGAGCTCCTCGCGCGCCTCGGCGCTGAGCTGCTTGGAATCGTTCAGCCCGGCCGGAACCTTGCGATGGTTCAGCACCACCGCCGACACCACCACCGGCCCGGCCAATGGTCCCCGGCCCACTTCATCGACCCCGGCGACAAGTGTCGCGCCGCCACGGATGGCGCGGCGCTCGAGCTTGAGGTCGGGAGTGGTTGGGACGATGTGGGGCGAATCGGCACGCATAGGCCAAGCATCGCCAACCCGCGCCGCGAGGCAAGCGGCTTGGCCGTTCATGAGGCGTTCAGCCGAACAAAGTCAGTTGATGCCACGGTTTCGTGGTGACACTCTGGCGCCGCCATCTGGAGGGCTCCATGACCGGTCTGATCATTCTTGCCATTATCGTGGCCGTCATCGGCTATGCGATCTTTCTCTACAACGACCTGGTGTCGAAGCGGCAGCTGAAGGAAGAGGGCTGGTCGGGCATCGATGTGCAGCTGAAGCGCCGCACCGACCTGATCCCCAACCTCATGGAAACCGTCAAAGGCTACATGGGCCACGAGCGCGAGACGCTCGAGGCGGTGGTGCAGGCCCGCGCGGCCGCCACCAGCGGCGCCAACGGCACCCCGGCCGAGCGCTCGGCGCTCGAGGGGGCATTGTCGGGTGCGCTGGGCAAGCTGCTTGCAATCGCCGAGGCCTATCCCGACCTCAAGGCGAACACGACCTTCCTCGAATTCCAGTCGGCGCTGCAGACCGTCGAAGACGAAATCCAGCTCGCCCGCCGCTACTACAACGGCGCGGTGCGCAACCTGAACACCTCGGTCGAGAGCTTCCCGCAGAACGTCATCGCCAACACCTTCAAGTTCGAAAAGGACGAGTATTTCGAGCTGGAGAACGAGGCTGATCGCGCCGTGCCGTCGGTGAAGTTCTAGAGTTCTTGGCGGTGAAGCTGGTGTCTGCTGCTCCCCCCTCCACCACGCTGCGCGTGGTCCCCCTCCCCCGTAAACGGGAGAGGCTGGATGTGGGCACGCCCTCGCCACGGGGCATCCTCTCCCGCTTGCGGGGGAGGGGGACCAGCGAAGCTGGTGGAGGGGGGAGCTACACACTTCGCGCTCTCCTCCTGCTCCTCACCCTCCTCTTCAGCTTCCCCGCCCTCGCCGAAGAAGCCATCACTTCGTTCTCCACCGACATCACCCTGCGCACCGATGGCTCGGTCGAGGTGACGGAGACCATCGCGGTGCGCTCCGAGCGCAACCAGATCAGCCGCGGCATCTTCCGCGATATCCCCACCCTGCTGGTGAACCCCGACAATTCGCGCCTGCGTTCGGACCTGAACGTCATCGAGGTGAAGCGCGACGGCCGTGCCGAGCCCTACACGCTCGAAAACCTCGATGCCGGCTTCAGGCGCATCCGCATCGGCGATGCCGACGTGTTCCTCCCCGATGGCGCACACACCTACACCATCCGCTACACCATGACCCGCATGGGGCGGCAGTTTGCCGACCACGACGAGCTGTTCTGGAACGCCACCGGCAATTACTGGGCCTTCCCCATCCTGCAGTCGGTGACCCGGGTCACGCTGCCTGATGGCGCGAACATCCGCGATCTCGTGGGCTATACCGGCCGCACCGGCTCGACCGAGCAGGCCGTCACCATCACCCGCGTCTCCGAGAACCAGGCGATCTTTCGCACCACGCGCCGGCTGGCGGCAGGCGAAGGCGTCAGCGTGGCAGCGTCGTTCCAGCCGGGCATCCTCGCCGCGCCCGAAGGAGTGGACGCCTGGCTGAACTGGCTCAGCGACCATCGCGACCTCGTGGCCCCGATCGCCGCGCTGCTGCTGGTGCTGGCCTACAACCTGATCGCCTGGAATGCGGTGGGCCGCGACCCGAAAAAGGGCACCATCATCCCGCTGTTCCACGCGCCAAAGGGCATGTCGCCGGCGCTCGCCCACTACATTCACAAGATGGGCTGGCAGAACGGTGGCTGGACCGCCTTTACCGCCACGATCTTCGACCTCGGCGTGCGCGGCCTCGTCACCATCGACAACCCCGACAAGACGCTGACGGTGAAATCGACCGGGCGGAAGCCTGAAGCCGACCTGCCGCCCGGCGAAAAACTGCTCGCCGATTTCTTCGCCTCGCGTGGCACCGTAAAGGTGGACACCACCAACGGTCCCAAGCTGAACGAGAAGCGCGGGGCCTTCCTCAAGCTGGTGGAAGGCGAGAACCGGCAGGCCTATTTCCGCAACAATAGCGGCTATGTGGCGCTCGGCGTGCTGCTCTCGGTGCTGGCGCTGGTCGGCATGGTAATGTTCGACATGCTGAACCCGCTGGTGCTGATCTTCGCGGTGATCGGCGGCGTGTTCATCGGCGTGCTGGCCGGATTCCTCAAGAGCTTCTGGCAACGCCCGGTGATCGGCAAGATCATCCTCGGCGTGTGGGTGGTGCTCTTCGGCGGCAACCTGATCGGCAGCGGAATCAACTTCACCTCCGACGTGCAGTTCGATACGCCGCTGCTGGCCGCGATCTCGATCGTGGTGGTGAACGTGGTGTTCGCAATCCTGATGCGAGCGCCGACGGTGCAGGGCCGCAAGCTGATGGACCAGATCGACGGCTTCCGCATGTACATGGACACCTCCGAAAAGAACCGGCTCAACATCTCAGGCGAGCCACCGATGACGGTAGAGCGCTTCGAGCGCATCCTGCCCTATGCCATCGCGCTCGGGGTCGAAAAGCCGTGGTCGGAGCATTTCGAGGCCGAACTGGCCCGCAATGCGGTGGCCGATGCCCAGGGCACCTACCGGCCGGGCTTCTATTCCGGTCGCGACTGGTCGAGCGCGTCGGGCGGCTTCTCCAAAGCCGTCGCTACGGCCACCACCGCGATGAGCGCCGCCATGATCGCCGCCCAGCCCTCGAGCTCGTCGGGCTCCGGCTTCTCGTCGGGCGGCGGCGGTGGCAGCTCAGGTGGCGGCGGTGGCGGTGGAGGCGGCGGCGGCTGGTAGGGTGTTGGGCACTGACGCCCGCATTCTGCCTGCCTGTGACCAGCGCAAGTTGCTGGACTCTTGGTCGAGTTAAGGGTGCGGGAGCTCGACTTGAGGACCAACCGGACGACGGAGCCGGGCGCCATATCGGCCATCAGCCCGAACTGTCATGAATGTCGAATCGCGCTCAAAGCGGCCCTTCGAGGAGATGCTTTGTTGCCACCATCAAGGCAGCAACATGAGGCGCGCGAGGCCAGATAACTGGGCTGGCGAAAGAGTGCTTTCCGCTGGAAATGGCATCATCAGCCGTCCAATTGCGGCCCAATACAACAGTTGCGCCCGAGGTTTGGCGTCTGATGCCGAAGCCCCACCCTGGATCAGCAACGCTTCGGTAGCTCCGATGCGCTCCGCATCGACTTTCGCCACCGCCTCGGCAACGGAGGGCTCGACAGTCGACCATGCTCTGACCGCGCGTTCCAACGTCTCACCGGACCGGAACGTCTTCTGCAAAAGGTCATCGAGCGCCTGTTGGGGGTCTGCGGTCTCCCGTGCGGTTCGGATGATCTGACCACTTGAAAGCTCAGACCAATGTTTGATCACGGCGGCATGGAAGCTCTCGAGGCTGTCGAAGTGGTGATAGAAGCTTCCCCGAGTGATGTTGAGCGCCTTGGCCAACGATTGCGCCTTCAGGGCGCCGTGTCCCCGCTCTCTGAGTTCCCTCAAGGCGATGTTCAACCAGTCGGCGGGCGTCAGTGGGGGCGTCTCCATGGGGTAGACATACACTAGTGCATGCTGTACGCAACATACACTGGTGTATGTATCGGTGAGCAGAAACCCGGAGTGCAGAATGAACAGGGCATTCACGAGCATCCTTTGCCGCGATGTCGCGCGGACCGCGCAGTTCTATCAAGATTTGCTTGGGATGAAGCGGGCAGATGACTTTGGCTGGTTCATTGTCCTGTCACACGATGACATGCCCGGGTTCGAAATGGGTGTGCTGGCGCATGATCATGAAACAGTTCCTTCCGGTGTGTCCGGCCAACCGGCCGGGGCCGTGCTGACCTTCGTCGTGAACGACGTCGAAGCGACGTATCGTCAAGCGACCGCGATAAAGGCCGAGATCATGCAACAGCCGACGGATTTGCCCTATGGCCAGCGGCGCCTGATGCTGCGTGATCCCGCCGGCACCGCAGTCGACATCAGTTCACCAATTCGGTGAGGTGCTTGTCCAGGCACCGCCTTTGTCTCCAGTGTCCGCGAACGATCGCTTGGTCCGCTTGGCCGATCCTCGCCATCGGTGCGTCCCGCTTCCCTCCCCCTTCCGGGCAGGTCGGGGCTCAATGCCCTCAACTGCCTGCGTCGGCGCAGCCGCGCAATTTACAATCCACCCTCCCCTTGCTAGTCCTCCCGCGCCAATACAGCCGGTGTCAAAATGCCTGAACTGCTCGTCGAACTGTTTTCGGAAGAAATCCCTGCGCGCATGCAGCGCAAGGCCGCCGAGGATCTGAAGAAGGCCGTCACCAATGCGCTGGTCGATGCGGGTCTGGTCTATGAGAGCGCCAAGGCCTTCGTGACGCCGCGCCGGCTGGCGCTGACGGTCACCGGCCTGCCGGCCCGCTCGCCCGATACCCGCGAGGAAAAGAAGGGGCCGCGCGTCGGCTCGCCGCAGCAGGCGGTCGATGGCTTCCTCAAGGCTGCCGGGCTCACCTCGATCGAGCAGGCCAAGGTGGAGACCGACCCCAAGAAGGGCGATTTCTACGTCGCGCATATCGAGAAGAAGGGCTCCGACGCCGAAACCATCCTTGCGCAGCTGCTGCCCAGGGTGATCACCGGCTTCGATTGGCCGAAATCCATGCAGTGGGGCAGTGGCGGCATGAAGTGGGTGCGGCCGCTCCGTGCCATCATCGCCACCTTCGGCACCGAGAACGACGAGCCGGTGGTGATCCCGTTCCACTCGAACACCATCACCTCGGGCCAGACCACCTACGGCCACCGCTTCCTCGCGCCTGCCGCGATCCGGGTGAAGCGCTTCGACGACTACGTGCAGGCGCTCGAGAAGGCCCGCGTCGTGCTCGATATCGACCGGCGCAAGGAGATCATCCGCGCCGATGCCGATAGCCTCGCCTTCGCGCAGGGCCTGACGGTGATCCACGATGAAGGCCTGCTCGAGGAGGTCGCCGGCCTTGTCGAGTGGCCGGTGGTGATGATGGGCTCGTTCGACCCGGCCTTCCTTGAGGTCCCCGAGGAAGTGATCATCGCTACCATCCGTGCCAACCAGAAATGCTTCTGTCTGCGCGATAGCGCGGGCAAGCTGGCGCCCAACTTCATCATCACCTCCAACCAGGTGGCCGAAGATGGCGGCGCCACCATCATCGCCGGCAACGAGCGTGTCATCCGCGCCCGCCTGTCCGATGGCCGCTTCTTCTACAACACCGACCTCGCCCTGCCGCTCGAACACGGCCTGCCCAAGCTCGAGGAAAGCGTCTTCCACGCCAAGCTGGGCACGCAGTTCCAGCGCGTCGAGCGTATCGTCAAGCTGGCTGGCGAGATCGCCCCGAAGGTCGGCGCCGATGTCGAACAGGCGAAGCGCGCCGCCATGCTGGCCAAGGCCGACCTCACCACCGGCATGGTCGGCGAGTTCCCCGAACTGCAGGGCATCATGGGCCGCTACTACGCGCTGGCGCAGGGCGAGCCGAACGCCGTCGCCAACGCCATCGCCGACCACTACAAGCCCCTCGGCCCCACCGACCTCGTCCCCGGCGAGCCGGTCGCCATCGCCGTGGCGCTGGCCGACAAGCTCGACACCCTCACCGGTTTCTGGGCCATCGAGGAGAAGCCAACCGGCTCCCGCGATCCCTTCGCACTGCGCCGCGCGGCTCTGGGCGTGATC
>CAMDAL010000008.1 GCA_945888565.1 Devosia equisanguinis
CGAGTTTCAGCGTCCGCTCGATCTCGTAGAGCGCGAACTCGTTGGCTTCGAGCAGCACGAGCTTTCTGGGATGCCACTTTGCGATCAGCCGCGTCAGTTCCGACCCTATCGAGCCGCCGGCGCCGGTGACCATGATGGTACGGCTCGCCAGCAGCTGCTCGAGCAGGCCCGGATCAGCCGGGGCAGCCGAGCGGCCCAGCAGGTCGTCGATGTCGATGGCCCGCAACTGGTTCACCAGGTACTTGCCCGAGGCCAGGTCGGAAATCGCGGGCAGGGTGCGGATCTTCACCGGGTGGCGGCTCAGCTGCTCGATGATGCGGCCGCGGGTCGGCGCATCGGCTGCCGGCAGCGACAGGATCACCTCGCGCACGCCCCGGTTGCGCACCAGTTCCGCCAGCCCGTCGGGTGGATAGACCCGGTAGCCGGCGACATCGCGCCCCCACAGCGAAGGGTCGTCGTCAAGGAAGGCGGCGACATAGTTGCGGCCCTGCGTCTGCAGCGCTCCGGCCAGTTGCGTGCCCGATCGACCGGCGCCGTAGATCACCACGCCCGAGCCGCGGCCGAGGCTCTGCTCGGGCAGCGACAGCAGCGCCTTGGCGATGTAGCGGGCACCGCCGATCATCAGCGTGCCGAAGATGAAATAGAACAGCGGTACCGTGCGGGGGAAAACGGCGAACCGCGTCGCCTCGGCAAAGTAGAGCGCCACCACCCAGAGCAGCGTCGCCAGCGTCATCGCCTGGATCACGGTGATGAAGGCGCGCTCCGGCAGGTAGCGGATCACCGCGCGATACAACCCCATCCGCACGAAGACCGGGATCGCGATGAACGGCGCCGCCACCATCAGCAGCCAGTGATACCATGTCGGACTGAACGAGCCACCCAGCCGGATGGTGAAGCTGAGCCACAGGGCCACGAACAGCGCGAGGACGTCGAAGCCGATCAGGATGGCGCGCTTGGCCCCACGCGACAGACCGCTCAGCCGGTCCCTCACCTTACTCAGCATGATTTACGCAAACCCGATCTGCCGCGACGCCGCCGGCGGGCTATGTAGCCAAACTGCCGTGGCCTTTCCAACGCCTTTATGCTGTGGCATCAGAACGTCAGTATTGATCCGGGACCACCACATGACCATCCGTCTCCACCGCGGCGACCTGCCGGACCTTTCGCGCTACGGCAAGGAGGTGGCGATCGACACCGAGACGATGGGCCTCAACCCGCATCGCGACCGGCTCTGCGTGGTCCAGTTGTCGCCCGGTGACGGCAGTGCCGACGTGGTGCAGATTCCGGCGGGCCTCAACGAAGCCCCGAACCTGGTGAAGCTGCTGGGTGATCCGAACGTCACCAAGATCTTCCACTATGCGCGCTTCGACGTCGCGGTGCTGAAGAACCGGTTCGGCGTCATCACCGGCCCGGTCTACTGCACCAAGATCGCGTCGAAGCTCTGCCGCACCTATACGGACCGGCACGGCCTCAAGGATATCGTCAAGGAACTGCTGAACATCGACCTCTCCAAGCAGCAGCAGAGCTCCGACTGGGGCGCCGAGAAGATTTCCGACGCGCAGCTCGAGTACGCCGCGTCCGACGTGCTCTACCTGCACGACCTGAAGCGCCACCTCGACCGCATGCTGAAGCGCGAGGGCCGGCTGGAGCTGGCGCAGGCCTGCTTCGACTTCCTCAAGCACCGGATCGATCTCGACCTGATGGGCTGGGACGAGACGGACATCTTCGCGCACAGCTGATGGCGGGCCTTGCCGTCGCGCCCGATCCGGTTCGCGAACGTCTCTACGCGGCGCTGACGCGGCGCAACCGGCTGGTCGCCGTGCTGCGCGTCGCGGTGCCCGTCGTGGGGGCCATCGTGCTGGCGGTCGTGCTCGGTGGCATCGTGCTCGACAACCTGCGCGAGCAGTTCGGCTTCGCATCGATCCGGATCGACCGCGACAACCTGGTGGTGGAATCCCCAAGGGTGACGGCCATCGGCGACGATGGCACGCTCTATGCCGCGACCGCCGGAATGGCCAAGGTGCGGATCGGCAGCACGGATCTCGTGGACATGACCGACGCGGTGTTCAGCATGACCTCGACGCTCGGCGTGACCTTCAGCGCCGCGGCCTCCGCCGCAGCGCTGCAGACGAGCGTGCAGACCCTCACCGTGCCCGGCACGCTGGGGGTGAAGAGCGATGACGGCCTCCACGGGACGTTCGAGGACTTCTTCGGCGACATGCTCAACTATGCCATGGTGGCGCACGGCGCCGTCGACCTGACCTTTCCGGCCGGCATGCAGGTGCAGTCCGAGGGCATGACCTATGACGGCAACAGCCAGCTGTGGACGTTTACCCGCGCCACCGTCACCCTTCCCGACACGCCGGGCGGCGCCATCGAGGATGCCCCACCTGTGATGGAGCTTGTGCAATGAGGTTCCTGCTCACCCTGCTGCTGGCCCTTTGCACTCTTGCGCTGCCGGCGCTCGCTGCCGGCACGCCGGTGAAGATCACCGCCGACAGCTTCGTCATCGACCAGTCGACCAACAAGGCAACTTTCAGTGGCGCGGTGATCATCACTCGCGGCTCGATGACCATGTGGGCCGACAAGGCCGTGGTGAACTACGGCACCGGCGGTGAGGGCGACATCGACGGGCTCGACGCCACCGGCAATGTGCGGATCAAGACCACGGGGCAGGAAGCCACCGGCAGTCGGGCGGTCTTCACGCCCGACAACTCCACCGTCCGGCTTTCGGGCAACGTCCGGGTCAAGAGCGCGAGCGGGACGATGAGCGGACCCGAGCTTACCATCAACCTCGCCAGCAACACCTCGGTGTTCAAGGGTAGCGAAGGGGGCCGGGTCACCGGCGTCTTCACCCCGCAATGAATGCGCCCGTCGCTCCTGCCGCCCAGAAGCAGCCGGTGGACCAGACAGGCTGGCTGGTCGCGCTGGGCCTGAAGAAGAGCTTTGGCAAGCGCCCGGTGGTGGGCAACGTGTCGATCGCGGTGCGGCGCGGCGAGGCTGTCGGACTGCTCGGCCCCAACGGCGCCGGCAAGACCACCGTCTTCACCATGATCATGGGGTTGGTGAAGCCCGATGCCGGCAAGATCCTGCTCGACGGCCGCGCCATCACCGACCTGCCGCTGTTCCAGCGCGGGCGGCTGGGCATAGGCTACCTGCCGCAGGAGCCATCGATCTTTCGCGGCCTCAGCGTCGAAGGCAACATCCTCGCCGTGCTCGAGGGCCATATCCCGAAGCGGCGCGACCGGATGGCCCGGCTAGCCGCCCTCCTCGACGAGTTCGGCATCGGCCATATCGCCAAATCGAACGCCATGGCGCTCTCGGGCGGCGAGCGGCGGCGCGTCGAGATCGCCCGCGCCGTGGCCACCGACCCGGTCTTCATGCTGCTCGACGAACCCTTCGCCGGCGTCGATCCGATCGCGGTCGCGGAAGTGAAGACGCTGGTGAAGCACCTCACCACCCGCGGTATCGGCGTGCTCATCACCGACCACTCGGTGCGCGAGACCCTGTCGCTCGTCGATCGCGCCTACCTGATCCACGAAGGCCATGTGATGATCCAGGGGCGCCCCGAGGTCATCGCCGCCGATCCCGAGGCGCGCCGGGTGTATCTGGGGGAATCGTTCGAGGTCTAGGCGTTTCGCGCCAACCCTCTCGTTTCCCCGCAGCATCTTAACCACTCTTGGCACGCTTCTTGCCAGCGCTTCTTGCCCTTGTGGCGCCGATGCGTCATGGTCCCGCCGGGCGCCTGATTTGTAAGCCGGGAGTAATCGAGGGATGGCATTGTCGCCGCGGCTGGAGGTCAAGCAGGGCCTCGGCCTGACGCTGACCCCGCAGTTGATGCAGTCGATCCGGCTGCTGCAGCTCAGCCACCTGGAGCTCAGCGCCTTCGTCGATGCCGAACTGCTGCGCAACCCGCTGCTCGAGCGCGAGGACGGCAGCGAACCCAATGGCGAAGAGCCGCCGGAGCTGCCCGAGCGGGCCACCGAACTCAATGCTTCCGAAGACACTGTCGATTTTTCCGACCGCATCCAGTCGGCCGACTCGATCGCCAACGGCTACGATACCGAGGTCGAGAACGTCTTCCCCGAGCAGGCGGCGCAGGACCGGCTGAACGACCTGCCGCAGTGGGCCGAGGGCAGCGGCAGCGGCGAGGAGGCGCCCGACCTCGACCAGTTCGTCGCGGCGCGACTGAGTCTGTCCGAACACCTCGAGGCGCAGGTCTCGCTGCTGCTGAGCGATCCGGCCGAACGGTTGATCGCGCAGTTCCTGATCGATGGGCTCAACGAGGCCGGCTACCTCTCGGTCGAGCTAGAGGCGATCGCCGAGCAGCTCGGCGCACCGCTGGCCGCCGTCGAGGCCGTGCTGGAGAAGCTGCATGGCTGCGAACCGGTCGGCCTGTTTGCCCGCGACGTGAAGGAGTGCCTGGCGCTGCAACTGCGCGAGCGCGACCGGCTCGACCCGATGATGGCGCGGCTGCTCGACAACCTCCACCTCATCGCCGAACACGACATGGCCGGCCTGGTGCGCGCCATCGGCTGCGATCGCGAGGACCTCGCTGACATGCTCGGCGAACTCAGGGAACTCGATCCCAAGCCCGGCCGGGCTTTCGAGCGCGGTCCGGTGGAATCGGTAGTGCCGGATGTGTTCGTGCGCGAGGCGCCGCTCGGCGGCTGGCAGATCGAACTCAACACCGAGGTGTTGCCGCGCGTGCTGATCAACCGCCAGTATTATGCCTCCGTCACCAGGAAGACGCGCGACGCGACCGAGAAGACCTTCCTCACCGATTGCCTTGCCACCGCCAACTGGCTGGCAAAAAGCCTCGACCAGCGGGCGCAGACCATCCTGAAGGTCGCCGCCGATATCGTGAAGCAGCAGGATGGGTTCCTCGTCCACGGCATCACCCATCTGAGGCCGATGACGCTCAAGGCCGTGGCCGATGCCATCGAGATGCACGAATCGACGGTCAGCCGCGTCACCTCGAACAAGTACATGATGACGCCGCGCGGGCTGTTCGAGATGAAGTACTTCTTCACCACGGCGCTCGGCTCATCGACCGGCGAGGCTGATCACTCGGCGGAGGCGGTGCGGCACCGCATCAGGCAGATCATCGAGGCCGAGACGCCGGCCGAAATCCTCTCTGACGACACCATCGCCGAGATGCTGCAGAAGGAACGCGGCATCGAGGTGGCGCGGCGCACCGTGGCCAAGTACCGCGAGGGCATGAACATCCCCTCCTCGGTGATCCGCCGCCGCCAGAAGCGTTCGCTGGCCGGGGCGCGCTAGGGGGGTTTCGCGCCGCCCCTTATCCCCAGTTCCCTAAAATTCTTGTTCCAAATCAATGAACCGGCGCAACTTTGCGTGCATTGCCCCGGAGGGAGAGCGGGTCTAGACTCGCTCTACCGGATGGCGAGGCCGGTTGGCAGGCCGCGACGTCCGGCCCGATGCTAACCAACCAAAAGAGAAGTCCATGACTCTACGCGTCTCGGGGAAGAACATGGATGTAGGCGATGCCCTGCGTTCGAAGGCAACCGACCACTTCGACACCGTGGTCAAAAAGTATTTCGATGGCAACTATAGCGGGCACCTGACGCTCGAGCCCGAGGGATCCGGATTTTCGGCGCTGTGCATGGTGCATCTCGACTCAGGCGCCACGCTGCAGTCGAGCGGCTACGGCCATGACGCCATCCTCGCCTACGAGAAGATGGCCGATACCATCGAGCAGCGCCTGCGCCGCTACAACAAGAAGCTCAAGACGCATCGCCGCCACGCCGGCAGCGAAACCGAGCAGGCACCAGCCTATGTGCTTGGCGCACCCGACGATTCCGACGAGCTGGCGGAGGACTACTCGCCGCCGGTGATCGCTGAGTCCACCTCGTCGCTGCGGCAGATGTCGGTCGGCGAAGCGGTGATGCAGCTCGACCTTACACAGGCCGAAGTGGTGGTATTCCGCCATGCTGGACACGGTGGACTAAATGTGGTCTACCGCCGCGCCGACGGCAATATTGGCTGGATCGATCCCGCTCTGCGGGCCAACTGAGGCTAAAGCGATCTCCCGTTCCGGCGCTTCTACCACAAGGCGATACTGATGGAATTGGCCGACATCCTCTCCGAGGAGTCCGTTATTGTTTGCTCTGGCCTCAAGACCAAGTCGGACGTTCTGCGAAAGCTCGCCGAACGCGCGGCAGACGTCACCAGGGGAGATGCCGGTCAGATCTTCGAGGCGTTGAGCGACCGTGAGGCGCTGGGCTCCACCGGGCTGGGCAATGGCATCGCCATTCCGCACGGCAAGCTGGCTGGGCTGCCTGGCGTCGCCGCGGTGTTCATGCGCCTCGACGCCCCGATCGAGTTCGAGGCGGTGGACGACCAGCCGGTCGATCTGATGATGATGCTGCTCGCCCCTGTCGGGGCGGGCGCCGATCACCTCAAGGCGCTGGCCCGCGTGGCGCGCCTGCTGCGCAGCGAAAGCACCGTCGAAGCGCTGCGACGCGCCGACGATGCGAGGGAAATCTACGCCATCCTCACCCAGCCGATCCCGGCCACGAAGGCAGCGTAGCCGGCCCTGCGGCCGCCTCAGGGTGCGAGCGCCGTCTGGCGCTCACCCGATCTTGCAGGGTTCAGTGCAGTGTGACGATGCCGAAGGGCTGGCCCTGCAGCCATTCGGCTACGGCTTCCTGGCTGTCGCCGATCATCAGCGGCTGGCCATCGGCCGACACCACCAGATGATAGTCCTCGTCGAGGGAGAATTCGGTGCCGGGCAGCACGCTGCCCAGTTCATCGCCCTTTAGCTGCTTGACGTAGACCACCGCATTGCCGCCAAGCGCCTGGAATTGCTCGGCACTGAGGTTGCGGAGGGGATTGTCGATGATCTCGCGGTTCTCTTGCATTCGTGTTCCCCTTTCTTAGGCAGAACGGATGTCGATGCGACGGGCGACCTTTTCGGACCTTGGACGGACAACTGCGATGGAAAGCATGCCGTTCCGCAGAAGCGCATCCTTGACCACCATTCCGTCGGCCAGCAGGAAGGAGCGCTGGAACTGCCGCGCGGCAATGCCGCGATGCAGGTATTCACGAGCCGGGTCGTCTTTTTGCCGGCCGCGGACCAGTAGCTGGTTGTCTTCCGTCATCACCTCGAGGTCGCCTTCGGCAAAGCCGGCAACCGCGATGGAAATCAGGAACGTCTCGGCACCCTCGGCATCGAGCGTCCGCTCGATATTGTATGGCGGATAGCCATCGGCCGCCTTGGTGAGGCGATCGACCCGCTCCTCGAAGGCATCAAAGCCCAGAAGGAACGGCGCCGAGAACATGGAGACGCGTGACATCCCAACCGTCCTTCATAAGCAACGTCGCAGATCGGCCCGAGTTTCAGTGGCACCGATCCATGCCCGTGATATGGGACAATGACGCACCCCGTTCAAGGTCGCCAGGCCGTCTGGGGAGGCGGCAAGGGGCTTGCGGCAATTCATGAGCGACAATCGTGTAGCAGTCATCATCCCGGCCTTTCGGGCGGAGGCGCTGATCGGGCAGGCTGTGCGCAGCCTGCTCGCCCAGACCCATGCGGAGTGGGAGGCGTGGATCATCGCCGATGACGGGCAGGACTACGAAACCGTCCTCGCCGCGAAGGGGCTGCGCGACAGGCGCTTCCGCTTCCTCTCCTCCGGCCAGGTCGGCACTGGCGCATCACGCACCCGCAACCTGGCGCTCGACCGCATCGATACACCCTTCGCCGCAATCCTCGATGCGGACGACCGGATGAAGCCCGAGAAGCTGCAGCTTGCCGTGGCCCGGCTCGCCGATCACCCGATCATATCGGTGGCTCTCGACGTGATGAACGAGAGCTACGAGCGCCTGCGGCTGGTCGGCAACGGCCCGGATCGGCCGCTGTCGCCCGGTGCCTACAAGTTCACCTCGCTGTCGATGGATTCGATGATCGTCTGGGACCGGCGCCGGACCGACGCCCGCTACGACATCACTCTCTCCAACATGACCGACCTCGAACTGCTGCTGCAGCTCTGGCAGACGGCGCCTGGCACTTTCCAACTCGGCACGCCGCAGCACGACTATGTGAAGATGACCCGCTCGATGAGCAACGGCGAGGGCGTCACCGAGGGGATGATCCGCTCGAAAACCACGATGCTCGAGAGGCTTGAGCAGGGCCACTATCGGCTCGACGGCCAGGCGGTGGACGGGCAGGCGGCATTCCTTCGCATTTCACTCGCAGCGGAAGCGGCCTACCCGCTGGCCCTGCGCGAAAAGCCAGGGCTATTGTTCGAGGACCACCTCGAACCGATGCTGCGGGCGTACGAAGCGGAGAACGGGCTGGGCTGATGCTCGGCAGAGCGCCCCCTCCACCACGCATCTGTCGATGCGCGGTCCCCCTCCCCCGCGGCTGCGCCGCAGTGGAGGAGCAAGGCAGGCTCAGCGCCTCAACAACGGCAAACACCGACGTCCCGATGCTCCTCCACCGCTCTAGCGGGGGAGGGGGACCAGCCGAAGGCTGGTGGAGGGGGCGTTCGACCCCGCCCTAGTTTCCCCGCGCCTTCTCCACCTCGACCGCAAACGGCACGGCCGGCTGGGCTCCCGGCTTCAGGCACGCCAGGCTTGCCGCCACCGCCGCGCGCCGCATCGCCTCCTCGAGCGAGAGCCCGCGGTCCAGTCCCGCCGCGAGATAGCCGCAGAACGTGTCGCCCGCGCCCACCGTATCGACCGGCTCCACCTTCAGCGCCGGCACTGCGAAGCTTCCCTCGGGCGTTGCGGCCCGCGCCCCGTCGCCGCCCAGCGTCACGATCACGGTCTGGTTCTGCGCCCGCGCCCAATCAGCCATTGCCGCATCGAGCCGATCGAGCCCGGCGCCGGTCAGCAGCTGGAACTCCGTCTCATTGGCAATCACGATCGACGCGCGTTCGGCCACCGCCTTCGTCGTCGGCAGGAACGGCGCGGTATTGAGGATCGACACCACACCCTGAGCCTTGCCCAGCTCCAGCGCCCGCTCGGTCGCGGCCTGCGGGATCTCCTGCTGCAGCATCAGCACCGAGCCGATGCCGAGCCCGTCGAGCGCCGCATCGGCATCCGCCGCCGACATGGTGCCATTGGCGCCGGGGAGGATGGCGATGACGTTCTCGCCGGCCGTATCGACGAAGATCATGGCGATGCCGGTCGGCCCCTCGACGATCCGCACGCTCGACAGGTCCACCCCATCGGCGCGCAGCAGCTTCAGCGCCTCATCGGCAAAGCTGTCGGTGCCGGCCGCCGCAAACATCCGCACGTCCGCGCCGGCACGCCGCGCCGCCAGTGCCTGATTGGCGCCCTTGCCGCCCGCCGCCATCGAGAACCTGTCGCCCGGCACCGTCTCGCCGGGTTTCGGGATACGGCTGACGGTGCCGATCAGGTCGAGATTGGTGGAGCCGAGAACGGTGATCACTTCAGAGCCTTGAGAATGGTGTTCCAGTTGCGCGTCGTCGCGATGCTGACCTTGTCCAACTGGCGGTCGAACTTGTCCAGCCCCGGCCCGTGCCGCCCGTCCGGCTGCCTGTAGCCGACGATGTAGATATCCTGCGCGTCCGCCCGCACCACGTCGTAGTCGTCCTGCACGCCGGCCAGCGTCAGGTCACTGCGCAGCGGCGTATCGAACATCATGATGTAGCGGTGAAAGGGCCCATCCTCAGGATACCCCTTGAACGGCTCCGACGCGATCATCGCCTCGATTTCGGCCCCCGATCGCATTACCGCCTCACTTAGAAAGCCCCAGCGCTCTTCAATCGCCGCCTCGAGCTCCGCCTTGGGGTGATGCGCGCACTCGAAGCGCACATTGCCGCTCGCCAGCAGCGTCTTGACCTTACCGTAGCCCAGCTCCTCGCAGAGCACCTTCAGCTCGGCCATCTTCATCTGCCGCTTGCCGACATTGACGGCGCGGAGAAACGCCAGCCAGACGGTCATTCCGCTCGCGCCTTCTGGGGGTAGATGGTCTCACCCCTGCGCAGCATCTCGACGAAGGCGGCGATCTTCTTCTTCCGCCCCGCTTCGGTCTTCAGGTTGTGCACCCGGAAGGCCAACGCGAAACGGTTCTGCTCGGTGAGCCTGCCCAGCATCGCCTTCGCCTCGGGCACCGCGTCGATCGCCACCTGCAGGTCGTCGGGGATCTTCATCTGCTTGCCGGCGCCATAGGCCCGGTTCCAGCGGCCATCCGCCTTCGCCGCCTCGACATGCCGGCGCCCGTGCTCGGTCATCAGCCCCGCTGCTTCCAGCCGCGCGACATTGTCGACGTTGATCTGGCTCCAGATGCTCTTCGGCCCGCGCCGCGTGTAGCGCTGCAGGAAGCTTCTCTCGTCAAAACCCTTGCGGATGGCGTCGATCCAGCCCCAGCAAAGCACGACGTCGATCGCCTCCTTCGCGGTGATTGACTGCAGCCCGGAATCGACCTTGTGGATCTTGATCCACAGCTCGTCCCAGTCCTCGCTCGCATGGTGCTGGGCCAGCCATTTGTAGAAGGCGTCAAAGCTCTCGAACTCGCGGATTTTCTCCGGGTCGACATGGACCGGCGCCATCAGGCCGCTCCGCAGTCGACGATCTTCTGCAGGGCCGCATCGAGCCGCTCATCGACCGGCAAGGCGATGCCCATCGTGCTCGACAGGGTTTCGCGCAGTTCGGCCACCGAGATCAGTTGCCGGCTCTCGCTCGGTTGGCCGGGGGTGTGGATATTGAGTCTTGTATTGCCGAGGGTGAGCCGCCGCGTCTTCTCGATCCGCGCCGCCAGCAGCTCGGTGGTGAAGAACTCGGAAGAATCAGCGATGTCGTTGAGCTCGACGATCCGCTCCTCGCCCAGCTCGGCCATGGTGAAGTCGTAGAGCTTCAGCCATTCGTCCGCGATTTCGACCTCGACCAGCCAGGTGCTATCCTCGCGGGTCAGCCGGTAGCGGTCGAGCGGCGTCTCCTGTTCGGCGCCGTCGCGCAGCCGGAGCGGGGCGGGCGCCGTCATGCCGCCGAAACCGACATCGCAGAGGTAGGTCACCCCCGAGACATCGACGGTCAGCACGATATGCCTCAGCGGCGGCTCCTCGCCCTCCGGCGTACCCCAGATCACCCGCGCGCCATGCACCATCACCTCGAAATCGAGGTCTTCCAGAATGGCGCGGAACAGGGTGTTGTGCTCGAAGCAGTAGCCACCGCGTTTGTCGAACACGAGCTTCTGCTGCAGGTTGGGCAGGTCGAGCCGGATGGGCGCGCCCATCAGCGGATTGAGGTTCTCGTACGCAATCGCGGCCGGGTGCATGGCATGCAGCTGCGACAGTGTCTCAAGGGTCGGGGCAATCGACCCGGCAAAGCCGATGCGCTCGAAATACGCATCGATATTTGGCTTGAACGCCACGGACATCCCCACCGCCGATTCCGGAGGGCCATAATGATGGCCCCGGTGAGGTTTGTCACCCCGCCCGCGCACTAGCCTCCTGGGCAGCTATTTGAACAGCAGGATGCCCCACAACCCGACGGCCCCGACGAAGATGCGCCAGTAGGCGAACACCGCAAAACCGTGCTTTGAGATGTAGTCGAGCAGGTAGCGCACCACGAAGAACGCCACGACGAAGGCCATGGCGAAGCCGACGATTACCGCCAGCCCGAGCTCGGTTGTGATATAGTCGCGCGACTTGTAGAGGTCGTAGACGAACGCCCCGCCCATGATCGGCATAGCGATCCAGAAGGTGAACTCGGCGGCCGAGCGCTTGTCGGTGCCCATCAGCAGCGACCCGACGATGGTGGCACCCGAGCGCGACACGCCGGGGACCAGCGCCAGCATCTGGAACAGCCCGATATAGAGGCACAGCAGCGGCGGGAACTGGGTAATGTCGGTATATTTCGGCGTCAGCTTCAGCTGGTCGACATAGAGCAGCACGATGCCACCGACGATCAGCGACACGCAGAACACCACGGGGGTCTCGTAGATCACCGTCTTGATGAAATCGTGCAGCAGCACGCCAGCCAGTGCCGCCGGGAACGAAGCGAGCACGACGCCGAGGATGAAGCGCCAGGCGCCGGGCTTGCGCGCAATCGCATCACGCAGCAAGGCGACGATGCGGCCGAAATACAGGATGGCGATGGCGAGAATGGCGCCGAACTGAATCAGCACCTCGAATACCCGCCCCGGCGAGTTGAAGCCGAGGAAGTGACCCGCTAACAAAATATGAGCAGTCGAGCTTACCGGTATGAATTCGGTAAGCCCCTCGATAATCCCGAGGATGGCCGGCACAAAAAGACCTTGATCGCCGTTCATCTGATCCCCTACTCATCCCACCGCAAGGGGACCGTGGCAGCGCTTCTAGACCGATTTGCCGCCCCCCGCCAAGGATCGTCCCGCGCATGCCTCGACTGCTGCAGCATCGGCTAGACCCCGCCTCGCGCCTCGCCCGCCTGATGTTCGCCGAATATGGCACCGAGGTGACCCTCGAGGACATCAAGCCGTGGACGCGCGACCCGGCGATCCTCGAACTCAACCCCGCCGCCACGGTGCCGATCCTGATCGAGAACGGCGTGCCGCCCATCGTCGGCACGCTGAGCGTCATGCACGCCATCGAGGACCGCTACGCTCCCGAGAACGTCGCCGGCCTGTTCCCGGCCGATTCCGTCGAGCGCTCCGAAATGTGGCGGCTGCTCGAATGGGTGCTCATCAAGCTCAACGACGAGGTGACCCGCTACATCCTCGAAGAAAAGATCGTGAAGCGCGAGCAGCGCGGCACCCCGGAGCCGCAGGTACTGCGCGTCGCCAAGGCCAACCTCGCCGAGCACCTGCTCTACTTCAACTGGCTGTTCGCCACCCGCCAATGGATCGCCGGCTCGAGCATGACGCTGGCCGACTTCGCGCTCGCGGCCCACCTCTCCAGCCTCGACTACCTCGGCGACGTCGCCTGGGACACCTCCGCCGAAACCCGCCAGTGGTACGCCCGCATCAAATCCCGCCCGGCCTTCCGGACGCTG
This sequence comes from Devosia equisanguinis, assembly GCA_945888565.1. Taxonomy (GTDB): domain Bacteria; phylum Pseudomonadota; class Alphaproteobacteria; order Rhizobiales; family Devosiaceae; genus Devosia_A; species Devosia_A equisanguinis_A. Next base: position 12,964 of record CAMDAL010000008.1, read on the forward strand.
CTCTCGGACCGCGTCGCCGGCATGCCAGCCGCGGCGGGGTATGCCGACTTGGATTTCTAGCCCGCCTACACTATTGTATATACATTGATGCGGGGTCGCCGATGGACGTTCGTGCACGTTTCGACTGGGACGCCGGCAACGTGGCGAAGTGCATGAAGCACGGTGTCACCGTCGACGAGATCGAGGCGCTGTTCGGGTCCGGCGCAAGGGCACTGCCCGATGTGATGCACTCCGACGAAGAAGAGCGCTTCATCGCTACGGGCAGAACGACCGAAGGGCGGGCCTTGTTTGTCGTTTTCACGTTACGCCAGCTAGGCGAAGACAGGCTCGTGCGCCCGATCAGTGCCCGATACATGCATGCAAGGGAAGTGAAGCGCTATGAACAAACCAGCAAGACCGACCCAAGTGCCGAGGATGACGACTGACGAGGAGGCAGAGGCCTTCCTCATGCAGGATCTGTCCGGTCTCGATTTCTCTCAGTTCAAGCGCGTGCCCTTCGAGTTCGAGAAGAAGGAAGCGCAGGTGAACATGCGCGTTCCCCAGTCGCTGCTCGACTCGGTGAAGGACAAGGCGAAGGCGCGCGGCATTCCCTACACCCGATACATCCGCATGCTGATGGAACAGGACATTGCCGCCAAGTAGCGGCGCCGCCCTTGTCGCCGAAATCCGTGCCCGCGCCAAAGCTCTGGGCTTTGGCGCGTTCGGCATCACGCGTTCCGACTCTCGTCCGGACCTGCCGCAGAAGCTCGATCAGGCCCTTGCCGCCGGCTGGCACGGCGAGATGGAGTGGATGGCCGAGACGCCGGAGCGGCGCGGCTCGCCCGAAGGGCTTTGGGCGAAGGCTCGCTCCGTCATCATGCTCGGGGTCAACTACGGCCCCGATACCGACCCGATGGCGATGCTCGCCGAGCGCTCCGCCGGCAACATCTCGGTCTATGCGCGCAACCGCGACTATCACGACGTCATCAAGGGCCGGCTCAAGGAGATCGCCAACCTGTTGGAAGCCCGCAGCGGGGCCAGGGTGAAGGTGTTCGTCGATACCGCCCCGGTGATGGAAAAGCCGCTGGCCGAGAGTGCCGGCATCGGCTGGCAGGGCAAGCACACAGTCGTCGTGTCGCGCGAGTTCGGCTCCTGGCTGTTCCTCGGCGCCATCTTCACCACCGCTGACCTGCCTACCGACGAACCGCACGCCGAAAGCTGCGGCACCTGCACCCGCTGTCTCGACGTGTGCCCCACCAACGCCTTTCCCGCGCCATTCCAGCTCGATGCCCGCCGTTGCCTCAGCTACCTGAACATCGAGCTCAAGGGGCCCATCCCGCACGAGTTCCGCATCCCCATGGGTAACCGCATATATGGCTGCGATGACTGCCTCGCCGTCTGCCCGTGGAACAAGTTCGCGGCTGAGACGCGCGAGATGAAGCTGCGGGCCCGCGACGATCTCAGGTCTCCGGCGCTGTCCGACCTTGTCGCCCTCGACGACGCGGGCTTCCGCCGCCTCTTCTCCGCCTCGCCGGTCAAGCGCATCGGCCATGCCCGCTTCCTCCGCAACGTGCTGATCGCGATCGGCAACTCCGCCGATCGGGCGCTGCTGCCGGCCGCCGAGGCCAGGCTTGCCGATTCCGACCCGCTGATCCGTGGCGCTGCCGTGTGGGCCACCCGCCGCCTCGCGACCGAAGAGCGCGGGGCCGCACTGAGGCTTGCACTTTTGCCCGAAGAGCGCGACACAGCCGTTCAGGCAGAATGGAACGCGGTCGTCCCAGCCGGCGCGCGCTAACTCAAGAGTTGCTCCGGATGGGCGTATTCTTCTTCGGCATGGGCTATTCCTCGCGCGCCACAGCCCGCGCGATCCACCAGTTGCACGACCCCGATATCCCGATCGCCGGCACCACGCGCTCGGCCGAGGGCGCCGAGGGCTCCGCCGACACCTCGTACCGCATGCACGTCTTCGACGGCAAAGTCCCCGGCCCGACGCTGGGCGAGGACCTGCGGGCAGCCACCCACGTCATCCTGTCGATCCCGCCCGACGAGCTGGGCGACGCGGCGCTCAACCTGCACCGCGCCGATCTCGATGCGGCGCAGAACCTGCAATGGATCGGCTACTTCTCAACCGTCGGCGTCTACGGCGATTTCGGTGGCGAGTGGATCGACGAAACGGCCCCGACCCGACCGCTCAACCTCCGCTCGAAGCAGCGCGTTGTGGCCGAACAGGCCTGGCGCGACTATGCCGAGGCGCGCGGCGTGCCGCTGTTCATCGAACGCCTGGCCGGTATCTACGGCCCCGGCCGTTCCGCCTTCGACAAGCTGCGCGAGGGCACCGCCCGCCGCATCGTCAAGCCGGGCCAGGTGTTCAACCGCATCCATGTCGAGGATATCGGCCGCATCACTGCGCTCGCCGCCATCGGCAGGCTCGCCGGCACCTACAACCTCGCCGATACCGAACCGGCCCCGCCGCAGGACCTCGTCACCTACGCCGCCGAAAAAATGGGCGTCGCGCCGCCGCCCGAAATGCCGTTCGAAACCGCCACGATGACCGAAATGGCGCGCAGCTTCTACTCGGACAACAAGCGCGTTTCCTCGAAGCGCATCCTCGAAGCCCTCGGCACATCGCTGCAGTATCCGACCTATCGCGATGGCCTCGACGCCATCTGGGAGAGCCACGCATGACCGTTTCCCCCGCACTCGGCCGCCCCCGGCGCACCGTGCTCGAAGGCCGCTACGTCCGGCTCGAACCGATTGGCCCCGAGCATGCCTCGGACCTTTGGGCCGCCTCCTCCGATCCCGGCGCGGCGGAGCGCTACCGCTACCTGTTCAGCCACGCCCCCGCCGCGCTGGCCGAAGTGGAGGCGCGCATCCACCAGTCGCTCGGCGAGGACGACCCGCTCGCCTTCGCGGTCGTCGACCGCGCCACCGGCCGGGCCGGCGGCCAGCAGTCACTGATGCGGATCGTGCCCGAGCATGGCGTCATCGAGATCGGCGCCATCTACTGGGGTCCGGACGTCGCCCGCACCCGGCTCGCCACCGAGGCGCTCTACCTGTTCGCGAAGCATAGCTTCGAGGATCTTGGCTATCGCCGCTTCGAGTGGAAGTGCAACAACGATAACGCCCCGTCGAAGCGTGCCGCCGAACGCTTCGGCTTCAGCTTCGAGGGCGTCTTCCGCCAGCACATGATCATCAAGGGCGAGAACCGCGACACCGCCTGGTTCTCGATGCTCAACGGCGAATGGCCGACCCGCAAGGCCGGCTTCCTGCGCTGGCTAGACGCAGAAAACTTCGACGCCGAGGGCAACCAGAAGACACCGCTCAGCGTCCGCTAGAGCGCCAGAGCCAGTTGCTCGGGCGGCACTTCCAAGGCGCGCCTCACCGCCGCCTTAAGCAGTTCGAGGTCCTCCGGACGGCTCAGCCGGTGGTCGCCATCGGGTATGAGCGTCACCGTCACAGGATCGACGAGCAGGTGCTGGACCAGCCGCATGGCGTGTTCGCGCGGGACATCCTTGTCCCTGCCGCCCTGCAGGATGGTGACCGGCGCGCCGACATCGACACCCTTGCCGAACAGCAGGTGCTTCCTGCCATCCTCGATCAGTGCAGCGGTGATCGGATAGGGCTCGTCGGAATACTCCGAGGGCCGGTCGACGCGCCCCGCCTGCTCCAGCGCCTTCAGCTGCTTCTTCGAGAAACCCTTGAGCATCAGCTCCTCGGTCATGTCGACCGCCGGGGCGATCAACACCACGTGCCTCAGCCGCTCACCAAGCCCCCGCCGGCCGAGCTCCCGAGCCAGCAGCAGCGCGATCCAGCCGCCCATCGACGAGCCGACCACCACCTGCGGCCCGTGCGTAGTGGCGAAGACTGCCAACGCCTCCTCGAGCCAGCGCGAGATCGTGCCGTCGAGAAAATCGCCGCCCGATAGTCCGTGGCCGGAATAGTCGAAGCGGGTCACCGCGGCCCCGGTTTGCGCCCCGAGTTCGTCGAGCGCCCCGGCCTTGGCGCCGGTCATGTCTGAGCGAAAGCCGCCCAGCCAGACTACGCCGGGTGCCGTTCCGTCGCGGCGCAGCATGGCGATCCGGCGCGCGCCGGCGCCTTCACCGACCTCGATGAACTGCAGCTGGGCGTCGGGCATGCGGCAAGACTCCGTCGGTCGATTGGCGCCCAGTTCTGCCCGCACGCGCGAATGTGTGCAACTGTTGGCAAGGTTCCGGCATTGCCGACTTAATTCTTAGCTGCTGCGGTGTTGACTTATGACGCGCGCAGCATGATTTTAGCGCCGATTTCCCGCCGCTCCGGTAACAATCGAAGGATCGCCTGCCATTCGTCGTCCAATGAGACCCGTTGCGCCCCAGAAGGATGGGCCGCAGTCCAATGAGGAAATCTCCTCTCCCGATGTTCAGCTGATCGATGGCGAAGGCGCCAATCGTGGCGTCGTGCGAACGCGTGACGCGATCGCCGAAGCGCAGGAGCAGGGCCTCGATCTGGTCATCATCTCCCCCAACTCGGTTCCGCCTGTCGCCAAGATCCTCGATCTCGGCCGCTTCAAGTTCGCCGCCCAGAAGAAGGCGAACGAAGCGCGCAAGAAGCAGAAGGTGATCGAGGTCAAGGAAATCCAGATGCGTCCGAATATCGACACGCACGATTACGAGACCAAGATGAAGGCGGTGAACCGCTTTCTCGACGATGGCGACCGGGTGAAGGTGACGATGCGCTTCCGCGGTCGCGAAATGGCTCACCAGGACATCGGCATGCAGTTGTTGGTCAAGGTGCAGGCCGAGCTCGAGGAAAAGGCCAAGGTCGAATCCTCGCCCCGCTCCGAAGGCCGCCAGATGGTGATGGTCCTCGCCCCCAAGTAAGGGCGACGACATCGATATGAATGCAAGGGCGGCCGCAAGGCTGCCCTTTTGTTTTCTTAGCTGCCGAAGACCAACGTCAGCAGGGCCACCAAAGCCATGCCTGCGGCTATGCAAGCCACGCCGATGACAACCAGCTTCCTTTCGGTGCGAAATTTCTTGGTGACCCAGAAATATCCTTCGCGCTGCTGCTGCTTGTAGGCTCGCTCGAAGAAGGGCAGCCCCTTGTCCTCGGGAGGCACGCCGAACGCGCCGGGTCGGAGGGCCAGTCGAACCATCGCGACGGCTACGGTGACAAACCCGGCAACGACTGCCGCCATGGCTAGATAGGCGAGCACCATCGCGGGCCAGGGCAACTCCGCAATTACAACACTCATGCCCGCCCCTCCCCGCGCTTGACCTGCGCCACATACCCATCCACCGAGTCCGGCACCTCGGCCTTCAGCCAATCCCTGAACAGCCGCACTTTGATGGGCATCCGCCGCCCCTCGGCGGCGATGAACCAGTAGCCGACGTCCGCCGCTACCGCCACGTCGAACGGTCGCACCAGCCGCCCATCGCTCACCGCATCGGCCGACATCAGGTCGACCGTCATCAGCACGCCCTGCTCGGAAATCGCCGCATCGAAGGCCAGCGCCGGATCGTCGTAGCGCGGCCCCGCCACCGCGATCGGGGCGATGCCCGCCGCCGCGAACCACGGCTCCCAGGGCAGCATGCTCGCCGTATCGCGGATCAGCGGCAGGTGTCGCAGGTCTTCCGGCCGCCGCAGCGTCCCGGCCAGTGATGCCGCCACGACCGGCGAGTAGCGGTTGCCGCCGATCAACTCCGCCGTCACGCCCGCCCATTCCCCGCCGCCGAAGCGGATGCCGCAGTCGATGTCGGAGTGGGCCAGGTCGATCATCGTGCCGGTGACCACCAGCCGCGTTTCGATCTCAGGATGCAGCCGGTTGAACTTGGCGATGCGCCAGATCAGCCAGCGCGAGGCGAACACCGAACCCACCGTCAGCGTCAGCACATGCTCGTCGACCCCCTTGAGGCTGGCCACAGCGCCGGCCAGCGCGTTGAAGCCCTGCGTCAGTTGCGGTAGCACGGCGCGCAGCGCGTCGGTGGGTCGCAGCCCCTGTGGGGTGCGGTCGAACAGCTCGATCCCCAGCCGCTCCTCGGCCCGCCGCAGGTGCTGGCTGACCGCGCCGGGCGTGACGCCGAGCTCCTCCGCCGCCGGCGCCAGCGCCCCCCGCCGCGCCACGATCTCGATGGCGCGAATGGCGTTGAGCGGGATGGGAAAGGGCGATGCCATGGAGATTATCTACACCGCACCCGAGGTCTTGTCGATTGGCTCCGCACCGCATCGGGGCCATATCACCCTCACAGGCAGCGACAAGGAGGCTTCGCCATGTACATAATCTTCACACGGATCCGCGCCCTGCTCACCGGGCTCTTCGACGAGGCATGCCCCGCCGACCCGGTCAGCCGGATGAGTTCGCGCGAGCTGGCAGACCTGCCGGTCCACCACCCGAATTGCTGAGCTCGCCTCAGGGCAGCGGCGCGGTCTGCCACAGGGTGACCCGGATGCCGCCATGCAGCACCGGGGCACCGGGTTTTTCGAACCTGAGCCCAGTGGCCTTGGCCAGTTCGGCGTCGGCGGTGATGATCCCGACCCGCCAGCCGGAAAACCGCTGCTTCAGCGCATCGCCCAACCGCCGGTGCAGCAGCAACAGCGGCCCCTTGTGGCCGATGCGCGCGCCATAGGGCGGGTTGACGATCACCAGCCCCGGCGGCCCTTCCGGACGCTCCAGGTCCTCTACCGGCCGCTCCTCGAAGCGCACCAGGTCCGTCACGCCGGCCCGCGCCGCGTTCTCGCCCGCCATGCGGATAGCGCCGGCGTCCCGGTCGCTGCCGAAGAAGCGCAGTTCCGTCGCCGCCGACCCCGTCCCCGCCTTCAGCGCCGCCCACGCCGCGGCGTCGAACGTCGTCAGCTGCTCGAAGGCGAAGCTCCGCGTCCGCCCCGGCTTCAGCCCGGTGGCGATCTCGGCCGCTTCGATCACGAAGGTGCCCGAGCCGCACATCGGGTCGAGCACCGGCTCGGTGCCACGATAGCCGCACTGGCGCAGGAACATCGCCGCCATGGTCTCGCGCATCGGGGCGCGCGCCACCGCTTCCTTGTGGCCGCGCTTGTGCAGCGACTCGCCCGTCGTATCGATCGAGAGGGTGACGAGGTCGTCCTCGATCCGCGCCAGCACCCGCACCGCGGCGTCGTCGGCGATCGTGGCGCCGAACTCCTCGCGGATCGCTGTGGCGACCCGCTGCGCCGCAGCGCCATCGTGATAGATCTTCGACTTGCGGCAGGTGGCCTCGACGCTCACCGGCACACCGGGCGTGAGGAACTCGCCCCAGGCCACCTTGCGCGAGCGCTTGTCGAGCTGCGCCAGGTGCATGGCCCGAAACGACCCGATCCGCGCCAGCACGCGCGTGGCACCGCGCAGTTCGATATTGGCGCGCCAGACCTCGGGCCAGCCCCCCATGAACGCCACGCCGCCCTCGACCACCCTCGCGTCAAAGCCTGCGGCGCGTGCCTCCTCGCCGAGCGGCGCTTCGAGGCCGGGCGTTGCCACGAGGAAGATTTCGAACTGGGCGGCCGTGTCGGTCATACCCAGCCGCTAGCACGGCCACGCGTCGCGGGCCAACTGAAAGGCGTCCCACGCGTCGCGGGACAACCCAAAGGTCGTTGGTTCAGCTCTTGGCGATCAGGTCCTTCACCCGGCGCGCAAACGCATCCATCTGGAACGGCTTGGTCATCACATGCATGCCCTGTTCGAGGTGGCCGTGGTTCAGCACGGCGTTCTCGGCATAGCCGGTGATGAACAACACCTCCAGGCGCGGCCGGCTCACCCGTGCCGCATCGGCCACCTGGCGACCATTCATGCCGCCGGGCAGGCCGACATCGGTGATCAGCAGGCTGATGTCGCGCTGCGAGTTCAGCACCCGCATGGCCGAAGGCCCATCCTCGGCCTCGATCACCGCATAGCCGAGCTCCTCGAGTTGCTCGACCGCCAGCATCCGCACCAGCGGCTCGTCGTCGACCAGCAGGATGGTCTCGCCCCCCTCGGCTCACGGCGCGTCGTTGACGGCCTGCAGCGCCTCGTCCTCCGCTGCCGTCTCGCCGGCATGGCGGGGCAGGTAGATGCACACCATCGATCCCTTGCCGATCTCGGAATAGATGCGCGCCGCGCCACCCGATTGCCCGGCAAAGCCATAGACCATCGACAGGCCCAGCCCCGTTCCCTGCCCGATCGGCTTGGTGGTGAAGAACGGGTCGAAGGCCCGCGCGATCACGTCGGGGTCCATGCCGGTGCCGCTGTCGGACACGCAGAGCGATACATATTGCCCCGGTTGGAGCCCGCGCTGCCGGGCCGCTCGCTCGTCCATCCAGCGGTTGGAGGTCTCGATCGTCAGCTTGCCGCCATCGGGCATCGCATCGCGGGCATTGATGCACAGGTTGAGCAGCGCGTTCTCCAACTGGCCAGGGTCGACGAATGTCGTCCACAGCCCCGCCGCACCAGCCGTCTCCACCTCGATCTCCGGCCCGACGCTGCGCACCACGAGGTCGAGCATGCCGTTGACCAGCGCGTTGATGTTGACCGGTCGCGGATCGAGCGTCTGGCGGCGCGAGAAAGCCAGCAGCCGCTGCGTCAGCCCGGCGGCACGCTTCGCCGCGCCCATGGCGCCGTTCAGGTAGCGGTCGATCTCGCCGACCCGCCCCTGCGCAATGCGCGTCGACATCACCTCGAGGCTGCCTGAAATGCCGGCAAGGATGTTGTTGAAGTCATGCGCCAGCCCGCCGGTCAGCTGCCCGACGGCCTCCATCTTCTGGCTCTGCCGCAAGGTCTCCTCGGCCGCCATCAGTTCGGTGGTCCGCTCCTTCACCTGCTCCTCGAGTTCGGCGTTGAGCGTCGCCAGTTCGGCGGCCTGCCGGCGGGCACTCTCGATATCGGTGTTCGTGCCGATCCAGCGCAGGATCGCACCGTCGGCGCCGCGCACCGGCACCGACCGCACCAGAAACCAGCGGTAGCTGCCATCGGCCCGCCTGATCCGGAACTCGGTCTCGTAGACCTCGCCCCGGTGCAGCGCGAGTGTCCATCGCGCGGCCGCATCCGGCAGGTCCTCGGGAGCCAGCGCCCCGGCTTTGCTCAAACGGCTATAGCGCGGCAGCGGGCATTTGGTTGCACTTATCGTGGCGGGCGGGGAAAACCTGCGAGCAGCAACACCAGCACCGTGGCGGCCAGCGCCGCTGTACCCGCGAAGGCGGTGGCGAAGTGGTAGTCGGTGCCGCCGGCGCCCGCTGCGATGGTCACCAGCACCGCCAGCGCCGCCGCGACCCCGGTCTGCTGCCCGGTGACGATCAGCCCGCCGGCCGTGCCCCGCACCCGCTCGTCGACCCCCGCCATGAACGCCACCGATCCCGCCGGCAGCGCCAGCCCCATGCCGCCGGCCGTCAGCACCAGCCCCGGCAGCACGGTGGTCCAGTACGATCCGCCCCCGGCGAGCGCCAGCAGCCCCTGCCCCAGCGTCACCAGCGCCACGCCCACCAGCAGCACCGGCTTCAGCCCCCAGCGTCCAATCAGCGTGCGCCCCACCAGCAGCGACACGTTCATCACCACCACTGTAGAGGGCACCAGCGCCAGCCCGGTCAGGAACGGCGGCAGGCCGATGATCCGTTGTAGGTAAAGCGTGACGAAGAACACATAGCCCGCCATCACTCCGCCGAGCCCAAAGATGGTGAACAGCGCCGCGGCCCGCTGACGGGAGGCCAAAAAGCCGCTGGGCAGCATCGGCGTCTCCGAACGCCGCTCCATCGCCACCCAGACGCCGGCAACAGCCAGTCCGGCAGCGATCAGCCCGATCACCATCGGGCTCGCTAACCCCTCGGTTTCGGCCAACCCCAGGCCGGAGACGACCCCGCAGAGCGCCAGCGACACCAACGCAGGCGAAAGCCAGCTTGCTGGCTGCGCCGCTCCGCCGCCGCGCGCCGGCACGCGCAGCACCAGCAGCGGCACCAGCATTGCAATCAATGGCAGGTTGACCAGCATCACCGCCCGCCAGCCGAACAGCTCCACCAGTCCGCCACCGACCACCACCGCAATCGTCGCGCCGCCCGCCATCGCCGCCTGCGAGAACCCGAGCGCCCTCGCCCGCTCGGCCGGCGTCTCGAACAGCGTGGTCAACAGAGCCAGCGCCGCCGGCGCCACGGCGGCGGCCGCCATTCCCTGCGCGATCCGCGCGCCCACCAGCACAGCCGGGTTGCCAGCCAGTCCGCCTACCAGCGACGCCAGCGCGAACGCCACCAGCCCGCCCAGCAGCAGCGGCTTGTGCCCCAGCCGGTCGGCCAGCCGCCCGCCGAGGAGCAGCAGCGAGCCATAGGCGAGGGCGTATCCACCGGCCACCCATTGCAGCCCTCCGGCAAACCCCAGTTCCCGATCCATCGAGGCCAGCGCCACGTTGACGATAGACACATCGAGCTGCAGCAGCATCTGCACCGCGCAGATCAGGTAGAGCGGCAGGTCGTTGGTGACGGTGCGGGAAGAGGAAAGCGCAATCATGCCCCCGGCTTACGCGAGGCAGCGACGCTCCGATATTGGACGAAAGCTACTCACACAGCCGCGCCGTGCAGGTCTTGCCATGGCACCCGAGGTCGACATGAAAGTGGTCGTGGTGCTGGGCGTTCGCTTCCGGCCCCAGCACGGTGGTGAAGTGCGAGCAGGCCGCGCCGTGCGCATAGCGCAGCAGCCGGCCTTCGGGTGACAGCGCCTCCGCCCAGTCGCCCTCCACCGTCACGGTCCGCCCGTCCTCGAGCCTGAACCCCGTCACGTCGACCGCATCGGCAAAGGCGTGGAAGCTGAGATTGCCCTCCGACCCGTTGTTGACCCTGCGGCACATGTAGGACGTGCCGACGATCAGCTCGGCAATCTGCGTGTTCTCGCGCCCCATCAGGTAGCTGTCGACCGCCGCCACCCATTCGGGCAGGGCCGTCGCCATGCCGCAATCGGTGGTGATGCCGCCCGATAGCGGCACCATCCGGCCATTGGCGAGCACGGCGCTCACTTCCAGCGGCGACTGCGCCCCGCACTGGCCATCGACCACCGGCGGCAGCATCTTCGCCTCCACCTTGCCCTGCAGCACGGCCGGACAGGCAACCTGGTAGACCCGCGGTGGCGTCGGAACCTCGGGCGCCGCGATATGGGCGTCGGGCTCGACCTTCGGGGCTTCGGGCGTCTCAACGTCCGGACTGTCTGGTGTCTCGACCGCACGAACCACCGCCGTCTCGGGCGCTTCCCCCGGCCGCTGCCGCGGCATCGGCACCAGCAGACCGGCCTCGCGGTCGACGAGCGTCCAGGCCGGACGGATCGCCGCCACAGGGGCGATGGCCTCGAGGCCGGCTGGACGCGCCTGGGGCACCGGGGGTGGTTCAACGCTCTCCTGCGCCAGCGCCGGCAGGCAGAGGAGCGTGGTGATCAGGATCAGGGTGTTCCGCAAGAGATGGCAACGCGGCGACGCATCGCGGGTTGCCCTCGTCCCGCGCAAACCTCTGAAAACCCGGCGTTAACCAGCGCTCGACCCTGCACGCCCCATTCACATCCGGTTCAATCGCCCGGCCTGATTCTCACCTGAAACAGGCCGCCGACAGAGCCGGCCTTGCATCAGGGAGCATGAAGTAAATGCGTCGCTTTCTCGTCATCCTCGCTCTCGGCCTTGCCGCCGCCGCGCCCGTCGCCACCCCCGTAGTCGCCGGCCCGCACGAGTGGCACTACTGCCCCACCGAGGCGCGCGGCACCGTCAGCCACAGTGGCGATGCCAGTTGGGTCGCCACCGGCCAGTCGAGCCGCCTGATCGACATGCGCATCGCCCCCATCGGCGGCATCACCGCCATGGTGTGCACCTACCGCATGTTCGGCACCGAATACTGGATCTACAAGCACCCCTCGGCCGCAATGCCGGTGTGCCAGCCGAGCGCCGACAGCAGCCGCCGCCCCGCCTTCTTCTGCCGCCCGATCTGAGCGCCCACCCTCAGCCGCAGCGATCGAGCACGCGCTTGATCGCTGCGGACGAGCCGCCGGCGCCAAAGCTGTTGCTGTCGTAAAAGTCGAAGCCGCCCTTGGCGTTCTTGTGCACGAACGCCACCGCCAGCGTCGCCTTAGCCTTCTGCGCGATCCCGGCCCACTGCCGCGCCACCGGCCCGCGCACCACCATCCACGCCCCGCCCGAGTTGATCAGCGGCATGTCTTGGGCGAAGCGCGGACTGCCGCCATCGGCGGTGAGCGCCAGGTTCATCGTCGCGGCACGGCTGACCTGCTTGCCCGGCGCTCGGACGAAATAGCCCAGCGTCAGGTCGCCGCCGCGGCAGGCGAACTCGAACTGCGCCGCGCCGTTGTCGAAATAGGCGATCGGCACGTCGCCACCCTCGTAGCGCCAGTCCTCCTCCGCCCCGGCGGTGGCGGACAGCAGCAGCAGTGCCGCAATGGCGGAAATCAGTCGCAACATCGGCATCCTCATCGACCGCGGACAACAGACGCCCGCCCGACGGTTGTTCTATGGCCGAGGTTTACGCCCGCTTAACCAGACCGCTGCCGGCGATCACTAGTTGCTGACCGCACTATCGCAGGCTGAATGGCGGATAGGTGTCCGTCACCAGCAGGAACGCGTAGGCCCAGACCCGCGTCCACCAGCGCCCGACGCCGACGACGAAGTCGAACATGCCGCGCGGGTAGCTGCCGGTGAACAGGATGGCGAACCACGCCACGATGGTTGCCAGCACCACGACAATGGTCAGCAGCGCCAGCACGATGTAGTGCGGGATGGCGAGCAGCCATTTGACCAGCGGCAGCCAACGGTTGAGCCGCCCGGCGTCAGGATACTCCACCTCGAGGTGCACCGACTGCGT
>CAMDAL010000009.1 GCA_945888565.1 Devosia equisanguinis
CCTCTCGTTCAGGAGTTTGAATCACAACCGGCCTCCGACCGGAATCCCTTTATGAGTACACAACCTAGGGCCGGCGCGCCACGAGATCGATCTCAACCAGCGCCCCGACCGCCAGCGCCGTCACGCCAACCGTCGTCCGCGCCGGCAGCTTGCCGGCCGCGAAAAAGCTCGGCCACACGGCGTTCAACGCCGCATAGTCCCGCTCGAACTGGGTGAGATAGATGCGCGCCATCGTCACATGCTCGAGCGTCAGGCCAAGCCCGCCCAGCACAACCTTGAGGTTCTCGACCACGCGCCGCGTCTGCGCCTCCACCCCTTCGGGCAGCGGCGCGTCCGGCGCCGCCGGATCGGTCGGCATCTGTCCGGTGATGAACACCCAGCCATCGGCCTCCACCGCATGGCTGAACGGCGCGACCGGCCGGGGACCCGAGGAGATCATGTGGTGGATGGGCAGGCTCATGATTTCTGGTCTCCGTGCATTTGCCAAGGTTGTCGATGTACCAGGCGTCACAAGTCAAGATGACAGCCTGTCGCCATTCACGGTTAGTTCATCGCCCCGTCATCATTGTGGCCGTATGGCGTTCCACACGCTGGGCGCCCGAGGAGTTTCCCCGCCTTCATGTTCTCGTTCATCCACGACATCTCCATCTGGCTGGAGGCTGTCCTCACCGCCATTTCCTCCAACTTCTGGCTCTCGCTCCTCTTCATCTTCCTGGTCTGCATCGGCGAAGCCGTCTTCATCCTCGGCCTGCTGGTTCCCTCGCTGCCCATCCTGCTGCTCACCGGCGGCCTGATCGCGCAGGGCGCCCTGCCCTTCTGGCCGATCTTCTTCGCCGCAGCCATCGGCGCCATCATCGGCGACGCCATCTCCTACTCTGTCGGCTACCTGCTGAAGGACCGCATCAAGCTGGTCTGGCCGTTCAACAAGAACGTCGCACTGATCGAGCAGGGCGAGCGCTTCTTCGCCCGACATGGCGGCAAGGCCATCTTCATCGGCCGCTTCATCACCGGGGTGAAGGCCGTGATTCCCGGCGTCGCCGGCATGATGGGCATGTCCTACCGGCACTTCACGGTCATCAATGTCATCTCCGCCTTCGTCTGGGCCGCGGTGCACATCCTGCCCGGCGTGCTGCTGACCGGCTGGCTCAAGTCGATCGGCCTCAGCCTCGAACTCGTCATCATCGTCGGCGCCATCGTCCTCACGGTGCTGTTCCTGTTGATCCACTTCTGGAAGCGCATCCTGCTTGCCATCGCGCCGTTCCTCGGCAGCTTCGGTCGCAGCCTCACAACCCGGCTCAGCAAGCCCGGTGCCGAGACGCCACACTGACCTGATCGCCCTTCACTCCCGCTATCGAAACCCCATATGGTGCCGATAGCGGTGGCGCGCTTCAGCGCCAGAAAGGTTCAGCCATGCCCCTCGATCTTCCCGTTGAACACGAAGAAACCGCCGGCCGCGGCCGCTATGTCATGCGGCTGCCCGATGGCAGCGAGGGCGAGATGACCTATGTCCGCCGCGACCCCTCGACCATCGTCGCCGACCATACAGGCGTACCCCCGCAATATCGCGGCCAGGGCATCGCCGAAAAGCTGATCGCCACCGCCATGGCCGATGCCGGTGCCCGCGGCCAGAAGATCGCCCCGGTCTGCTCCTACGTCGTGGCTCAGTTCCGCCGCCACCCCGAATGGTCCGACCTGCGGGCCGAGTAGCGCGAACGGCCGATCTCCGCGGACGATGGATCGAAATGCATCCATCGCCGTTCCTCTGCAGTATCCAGAGGTGCCACATGTCGTCCAACGAAGAAATCGCGCATCGGCTGACTCATTTCGGTGCGAACATCCAGCGCTGGCGCGATGAAGCGGCCCGGCTGACCTTGCTCGCCACCCAGTCGCGGCAGCGCCCCGCCGGCCTGTCCGAACTCACTGCGCTGGAAGAAACCGCTGGCGCGATCTACGCCGACATCAGTTCCTTCAAGTCGACCGTCGACGAAGTCGCCGAGAAGAGCCCTGCGGCCGCCGCCGAGCTGGCCGCCGCCAGCGATGCCCTGCACCTCGTGCTGCTCGAGATCACCGAACTCGGCGTTCGGCTCTACAGCGTCCACTCGGGCATCCCGCACGGCGAGGCCGCCAAGGCGCCCATGACCGAACCGGCTGGCGATGCCTGACAGGGGCGATGCGTGGCATTTTGGCAAAATGCTAACCATACCAGGAAGCTTGCTGGCCGCAGCAGCAATCCGCAACGATGCAAGGCGGTTGTCGTATCAAAAGGAAACGGTAACCATGCGCATTGCGCCTCTTTTCTCCCTCGGCCTGCTGGCGCTCGCCACCCCCGCGATAGCCCAGCCCACCTTCACCGCCGAGGCGGTCAACGCCGCCGACATCGGCACCCTGCTGTCGACGCCCGCGCGCGCGCCCGGCTGGACCCCCGCCAGCCTGCGCCAGATTGCCCCCGACCCGGCCAAGGTCCGGCTGCAGATCCTCCTCGACCGGGCCGGTACATCGCCTGGCGTCATTGACGGCTATGATGGCGACAATGTCCGCAAGGCCATCTTCGCCTTCGAAACGATGCGCGGCCTCCCCGCTGACGGCCAGCTCGATGATGACGTGCTCGGCGCGCTCGAAACCGGCGACCAGGTGATCGGCACCTACGAAGTTACCGCCGACGATATCGCCGCCATCGTGCCATCGATCCCCAGCGACTATGCCGAAATGGCGCAGCTCGAGTTCCTTGGCTACACCAGCGTGTCCGAAGCCCTGGGCGAACGCTTCCACATGGCCGAAAAGCTGCTCGTCGCACTGAACCCCGGCTCCGGCTTCGCTCCCGGCGACACGGTCGTCGTTGCCGCCTACGGCCCGGACCTCGAGGGCGAGGTCGCCCGGATCGAGGCGGACAAGTCCCTCCGCCAGGTCCGCGCCTACGACGCCGAGGATAGGCTGATCGCCGCCTACCCGGCCACCATCGGCTCCGAGGACAACCCCTCGCCCACCGGTACCCACATCGTCGAAGCCGTCGCGCCCATGCCGAACTACACCTACAATCCGAAGATCAATTTCCAGCAGGGCGACAACACCTCTGTCCTCACCATCCCGCCCGGCCCGAACGGTCCCGTCGGCTCGATGTGGATCGACCTTTCCGAACCCACCTACGGCATCCACGGCACGCCCGAGCCCGCCAAGATCGACAAGACCGGCTCGCACGGCTGCATCCGCCTCACCAACTGGGACGCGAACGAGCTGGCCGCCATGGTGACGCCCGGCGTGCCGGTGGTGTTCCTGGATTAGGCGCTCTGCTTCATGCCCCAGGCCGGATCGAACGCCACGACCCGGTTGCGGCCCTCGGCCTTGGCGCGGTAGAGCGCCGCGTCGGCGAGATCCACCGCCGCCTCGAGGGTGTCATCCTCGGCGATCTCGCTCGCCCCGATCGACACGGTGATCGAGATATCCTTGTCGCCCAGCCTCACCGGCCGCGACGACAGTGCCAGCCGCACCGCGTCGGCGATCGGCTGCAGCTCTCCCGTCGCCGTGTTGCTGACCAGCAGGATGAACTCGTCGCCGCCCCAGCGCCCGCAGGCATCCTCGGCCCGCACCATGCCGGTGAGCCGCCGCGCCATTTCGGCCACCAGCGCGTCGCCGGCCTGATGCCCGATCGTGTCGTTGACACCCTTGAAGCTGTCGATGTCGATCAGCATGAGCGCGAGCCGCGCGTCCCTACCGGCATCTTCGCGAATCCGCTCGAATGCCTCGATGAAGCCGCGGCGGTTGGCGATGCCGGTCAGTTGGTCGCGATAGGCGAGAGCCTTCAGCTCGGCCGTCCGCTCCGCCACCGCCAGCTCCAGCCGCGCCGTGTTGCCGCTGACTTGCGCCGCCATCGCCTCGAAGGTCCGCGACATCCGGCCGATTTCGTCGGTCCCGGCATCCCCGATGCCCGGCGCGAACTTGCCGTCGCTCACCGCGGCGAAGCGGCCCTCGACGCGCGCCAGCCGGTCGAGCACCTGCCGCTTGAACACAAACCCCACCGCCAGCGTCGAGATCAGCATGATGCCGCCCAGCAGCAGCCCGATCGGCAGGAACAGCCCGCGATCGATGATTTTGTCCACGTCCATGACTGTGACATTGTACCAGCCCAGCCGGTCGAGATAGCCCACCCCCACCAGCACCTCGGCGCCGTTGATGCGCATGAAGTGGCTCTCGACCGTGACGTCAGGCGAGGTGACGCGCTCCATCATCGCTTGCATGACCGCCCGGTCCTCCGGGCGGTCGAGCAGCGAGAACACCGTCTTCTTGCTGCCCATCTCCTTGGTGAGCGAATGGAAATCCACCAGCCGCGGGTCGCGATGCGCCTGCACGGCGCCCGACCGGTCGACGAACATCGCCGTCACGCCGGTCTGCGGAATGTCCACCACCTCGCGCACGAACGCACTGAGGTCGAGGCCCGAGCCCAGCACGCCCAGTACAGTCCCCCCGTCGCGGATCACGCAGTTGATCCACACCTTGGTCACGGCAAGCACATCGTCGTGGTCGACGTTGAGGTGGCAGCCTTCGCCGAGGGAAGCTGTCTTGTAGTACCAGCCGTCGCGCGGGTTATCGCGGCTCAGCGTGTGGTTCAGCTGCCGGCCGGCATAGCTGTTGGCCGCATCGTTGAAATAGTAGTTGCCCGAGGCACCGACCACGAAGAAATACGAATGGTCCGAGAACGCCTCGCGAAAGTGCTCGAGCTCCGCGATCCCCTTCTCGCGCAGCACGGGGTCGTTCTCGTTGCGCGCCCAGGCCTCGATCACCCCCGACCGCGCCAGCGTCTCGGCGAGCCTCACCTCCTGCATCAGCGCGCCGAGGCCGCGATAGCGGTCGAACAGGACCTGCTTTTCGGCGAACAGCGTGCCGAGCTTCACCACGGTGGCGTTGACGATGGCGACAAAGGAGAAGTAGGCGGGTACGGAAACGGCCACGAAGGCGCATAGCGTCAGCAGCAGGATGCGCGTACGCAGGCTCTGCGCCAGCGCGCGCTTGATACCATTCAATGCCACTGCCGATCCAGGCTGCTGCGCCAGCCCGTTCCCCGTTCAAGGGTCGCAAGACTAGTCAGTCAGCCGTTAACGGGTCGCTAAGTTTCTCCCGCCAACAGGCCGGAAAGCCGCCCCGAATATGTTCGGGACGGCGACGTAAGTGTCTGTCAGGTATTGAGGAACTGCTGCACCGCCAGCAGCTCCTCGCGGCGGATGTCGTGTCCGCCGTCGTGCCAGAACAGCGTCACCTCGGCGCCCTGGTCCTTGAGGTACGCAACCAGCAACTCGGCCGAATGCACCGGCACGATCGGGTCGCGCCGCCCCGCCGTAACGATGATCCGCTTGCCCTTGAGGCCCGGCTGCGGCTGCGGCGTGAACGGGATCAGCGGATGCATCAGCACCGCCACGTCGAACGTCTCCGGCACCTCAAATAGCGTCGCGGCAATGATGTTCGCCCCGTTCGAGTAGCCGAGCGCGATCCGCTCGCCCGCGGGGGCCACCGCCGGCACCCAGGCGGCCAGCTTCTTCGTAGCGCGAGCCAGGTCCGCCATGTCGTAGCGGCCCTCGCCGACGCGCCTGAAGTAGCGTAGCGCGCCGCCTTCCGACACATCGCCGCGCACCCCGATCCGCCGCGCCCCGGGCTTCAGCTCCGCCGCGAGGTCGGTGAACAGGTGCTCGTCACCACCCGTGCCGTGGAACAGGAAGAAGGCCGGCGCACCTTCCGACGCGCCGGGGATGTCAACGTTGGTGTAGTCGGCCATTATGCCGCCTCCTTCTCGTCTTCGAGCGGCTGCAGGTGCCCCTCGAGATAGCTGCGCAGGTGCTCGTGCTGCGCCGGCAGCTTCAGCGTCTCGCCCAGATGCGCCGTATCCTCGTCCCGGTCGAAGCCGGGCTCGTTGGTGGCGATCTCGAACAGCACACCACCCGGCGTCCGGAAATAGATCGCCCAGAAATAGTCCCGGTCGATCACCGGTGTCACCTGGTAGCCGGTATCGAGCAGCGCCTTGCGGACTTCGAGCTGCGTCGCCCGGTTCTCCACCGCGAACGCCACGTGGTGCACCGAGCCCGAACCGAGATCGGCATGTGCCACACTGGGCAGCACCTCGATATCGACGAAGTCGGCGCCGTTGCCGTCCGGCCGGATCAACCGTTTGATGCCGTTCGCACTCCCCGCGTTCTGGTAGCCCATGTAGCGCAGCAATTCCTCGGTCGCTCCGCCGTCACGGAGCCGCATCGACACCGAATGGAAGCCGCGGATGGCGTTCTCACCGTCGACGCCATTGCCGGTCCACGGGACGCGCACGTCGTTCGGCACCTCGACCAGCGCCATCGAGTCACCTTCCGGCGCCCGGAACGTCAGCCGCTTTTCGCCGAAGCTCTCGGCCGCCTCGAGGTCACCGGTGCGCGCCGCCGCCAGCCGGTTCTCCCAGTATTTCAGCGAGCCCTGCGGCACGGCGAAGGCCGTGGTCCCGACCTCGCCCGTACCCTGCCGGCCACGGATGATGTTGGGGAACGGGAAATGCGTCATCACCGTGCCGGGCGTGCCAGCCTGGTCGCCATAGTAGAGGTGGTAGACGTCGGGAGCGTCGAAATTGACGGTCTGCTTCACCCGGCGCAGTCCCAGCACCTGGGTGAAGAAGTGGTTGTTCTCGGCCGCGTCGCGCGCCATCGAGGTGACGTGGTGCAGCCCCTTGATCTGAGTGAGCATCGCTCTGTCTCCATTCGCAGCGCCCTCGCCGCGTTCTTGTCGACGCTAGATATAAGGCCGCGATGGAGAGACAAAAGCCCGGAACGGCGCACGCATCGTTCGACATTCAGCAACAATCGGTCGGCCACCCGCTGGCCGCTTGACCGCGTGCCGCTGCCCTCGTAATTACATGACCATGTCAGTCATAAATAAAGCCATCGAGCGCATCCGGCTCGAAACCCGCACCCCCATCCTCACCGTCATCTCGGTCACCGACATCACCCCGCACATGCGGCGCATCCGCCTCGGCGGGCCGGAACTCGAAGGCTTCCAGTCACCCGGCCACGCCGACCACATCAAGGTGTTCCTCTCCGCCGACGGCCGACCGCTGCCCCGCCCCGAGCGCCACCCCGATGGCCTCGTCTGGCCCGACGACGTACCGAAGCCCTTCATGCGCGACTACACCCCGCGCTACTTCGACCCCGTCGCGCTGACGCTCGACCTCGATTTCGTGCTGCATGGCGATGGCCCCGCCTCCACCTGGGCGGCGAACGCAAAAGTCGGCGAGCCATTGATGATCGGCGGCCCGCGCGGCACCATCCGCGTCCCCGAGGCCTTCGATTGGTACTTCCTCGCCGGCGACGAAACGGCGCTCCCCGCCATCGGCCGTCGCATCGAGGAGTTGCCGGCCGACAAGCCGGTGCTGGCAATCATCGAAGTGCCCGAAGCCGCTGACCAGCAGCCCTTCGCCCCGCGCGAAAACTTCGTCATCCACTGGATCAACCGCAACGGTCTCGCCGCCGGCGTCGAGAACCTCATCCTCGAAGCCACCGCCAGCACCGCCTTCCCGCCCGGCGAAGGCTTCGCCTTCGTCGCCGGCGAGGCTCAGATGGCCAAATCCCTCCGCGCCCACCTCGTCGCCCGCGGCCTCCCCAACGACTCCATCAGGGCGGCCGGATACTGGCTGAGAGGCGAAGCATCGGAGTGACATCGGGTCGAGCCAAGGTCGGAGGCTGTTGCTCCCCCTTCCACCCTGCCGGGCCCCTGCCACCGCCGGCGAGGCAATCCGCCACTAGTCTGTGACGGTGAAGCTTACCTCGGCCGCGCTGACATAGTGGTCGTCGCGCATCAGCCGGATTTCGTACTCTCCCGCCGGCAGGGGCTCACCGAACAGTTCCGGCCCGATCTCCGTGCTGCCCTGCACCCGCCCTGCCGTGTAGGTGTATCCCCAGTAGTTGTAGACGTTGGGTTCGCCCTTGGCATAGACGCCGAGCCACTCGAACCGCTCGCCCTGCGCCGCGGTCCAGTTCACCGTTACCGGCTCGCCCACCCCGTAGCTGGCCTTGCCGATCGTCAGCGTTGGCATGGCACCGACTGCCACCACGGTGAACTGCGTCCGCGCCCGTTCCTCCCCCTCGGGAGTCGTGAGCACGGCGTCATAGGCGCCCGGCGTCAGCATCCGACCCGCCAGCTTGATCGTCGGCCGGTCGTACAACGGCACATCGGCAATCCCGATGATCGCCTCGTCCGCTGCGCCACCGCGCGGCACCACCATACCCGTCCAGTTGCCCCAGCCCGGCATGTGCGCCCGGATGCGGAACTCGCCATCGGTCGACACCCGCGCCGGCTCGACCGCGATCATTGCCGGGGCATCGGCCGGCTCGACCTCGAAGCTCGAGACCACCGCCCGGTGGTCGCTCGGCCACGGCGACACGCCGACGCCAACATCCGGCCCACCCACTTCACCCACCACCGTGCTTGCGGTCGGCGTGGCGTTGGCGGACAGCACCCAGTCGATCCGGTCGAGCGTCTCCCCGTCCTTCACCACCGGAGCCGGCGACCCTGCCGTCCACGTCAGCCCGGGCATGGCGACGACATCAGGGTTGACCACCCGGTAGGAGTCCGAAAACCCGATGTCCGCCAGCAGGCGCGAGACCGGCCAGTCCACCGCGAACGTCACCTGCGCCAGCTTGCCAACCGCCGCTTCGGTCCAGTCGAGATGCGACGGCGAGTTGAAATCGCCGGTGAGAAAAACCGGCAAGCCGGTCGCGATCACCGGCTTCAGCCCGTCGGCGAGCAGTTGCGCTTCCGGCATCCGCGTCTCCGCCTCCACCTGCAACGCCGCGGCAAGATCGCCGCCCTCCCGGATGGTTTCCGGCCCGTAGGGATTGCTGGTCAGGTGCGTGTTGGCCACGCCCACCACTTTGCCCGGCGCCACCATCACCAGCGCGTGCACCGCGTCCGGATCGAGCGGCGGCATCGAGTATGGCCCAGCGCCCTCCGCCGTCCGCTCGCCCAGCTTCGGATCGAAAATCGGAAACCGCGACAGGATGTTGCGTCGCACGTCGTAGTACGCGAGCCCGGTCATCGCCGACAGCCGGGCGAGGTTTCCGTCCGTCTCCTGCACGCCGACTATATCGGCATCCGCCGCCACGATCGCCTCGGCCACAATGTCGAGCGACACCTGTTCGCCGCCATACCAGATGTTGAAGCTCATCACCTTGAGCTCCATCGCCCCGGCCGGCAGGGCCGTGCCGAGCAGCAGCGAGAGTGGCAATACGATGTGTCGCAGCATCGAAATATCTCCAGGGGGATGCTGCCTCCCTAGAGCCCGGCGATGACGCGCGCGTGACGCCGCGCTTGCCGGCCGGCCGCGCCGTCAGGTCCCGACCCTAGGGTCCGTCCCGGAAATCGAGCCCCTCGACCGTCGGCTTCACCGGCTTGTATTCGAGCCCGACTAGCCCGTCATAGCCTTGCCCGAACAGCCACTTCAGCCGGTCGGCAAAGTCCATCGCCCCGCTGCCCGGCTCATGCCGGCCCGGCGCATCGGCGAGGTGCGCGTGCACGACGCGATCCACCCGGCCCTCCAACACGTCCTCGATCCGCTCGCCCATCACCGCCGAGTGGTAGATGTCGTAGATCAGGCGCACTTCCGGCCGCGCCACCTCGTCGACGATGTCGAGCCCCTCTTCGGTCGAGGTGAGGTAGTAGCCCGGATGATCCACCCGGTCGTTCAGCGGCTCCAGCACCAGCACCACGCCGGTGCCCTCGAGGATTTTCGCCGCTTCCTTCAGCACCTTGACGATCGCCGCATGCTGCGCCGTCCGCGCCACCCCCGGCTGGTCGTCGCCAGCCTGCGCGATCATCATCTTCGCCCCCAGCTTCTGCGCCGTGGCAAGCGAGGTGCGCACCCCGTCGAGGAACCCGGCATGCGACTCAGGGTTGGTCAGCGGAGCGATCGGCTCGCAGAGGATACCGGCCAGTGGCATCCCGGTCTCATCGAGCGCTGCCTTCACCGCATCGAGATCCTTGTTGGAGAACCGCCAGAACTCCACCGCATCGAGTCCCGCCGCCTTGGCAGCGCGGATGCGATCGGCAAAGTCGGGGTGCTCGGCAGCGAACAGCAGCTCGATACAGGCAGAATAGCGCATGAGGCCTCAGACGGTTACGGTGTGCGAAACGCGACCCTTGTCGCCGAAGATGCGGATATAGCGCGCGATCTCGTCAGGCGTTCCGGTCGCCTTCTCGGGATTGTCCGAAAGCTTCACCGCCGGGTGCCCGTCGGCCTCGCTCACCTTGCACACCAGCGAGATCGGGTCGAGCTTCGGGTTCGGCACCGGCGACACGCCGGCAAAATCGTTGGTCAGGTTGGTGCCCCAGCCGAACGCCATGCGCACCTTGCCGTGGAAGCGGTGGTACGCTTCCTCGATCATGTCGACGTCGAGCCCGTCCGAAAAGATCAGGAGCTTTTCCCGCGGATCGCGCCCGCGTTCCTTCCACCACTGGATGATCCGGTCGCCGCCTGGGATGGCCGGCGCGCTGTCCGGACGGAAGCCGGTCCAGTCCGCCACCCAGTCGGGCGCATCGCGGAGGAACGAGTCGGTACCGAACGCATCGGGCAGCACGATCAGCAGGTTGCCACCATAGTAGCTCTCCCAGTCCTGCAGCACCTGGTAGGGCGAAGCCTTCAGCGCCTCGTCGTTCGGCGCGATTGCCGCCAGCACCATCGGCAGTTCATGCGCATTGGTGCCGAGAGCTTCGAGGTCTGTGTCCATGGCGAGCAGCACGTTCGAGGTGCCGGTAAACACCGCGCTCCCCAGCCCCTCCTTCAGCGCCTCCACACACCAGCGCTGCCACAGGAACGAGTGCCGCCGCCGCGTGCCGAAATCCGAGATGCGCAGGTCCGGCAGCTTCTTCAGCCGCTCCACCTTCTCCCACATCTTGGCCTTGGCCCGCGCATAGACCACGTCGAGCGCGAACGGCGCGTAGGCCTTGAGCGCCGAGCGGCTCCGCAACTCGTTGATGATGGCGAGCGCCGGAATCTCCCACATCGTGGTGTAGAGCCACGGTCCGGGGAAGGTCAGCTCATACTGCCCGTCGCGCTTTTCGAGGTGGTATTCCGGCAGCCGGAAGCCCTCGAGCCAGCGCAGGAACTCCGGCGCGAAGATCTGCTTGCTGCCATAAAAGCTGTTGCCAGCCAGCCAGATCATCTCCTTCTTGGAGAAGCGCAGCGAGCGCGCATGGTCGAGTTGCGCGCGCAGTTCACCTTCGTCGATCTCGTCGGCCAGCCGCACCGTCTTCCTGCGGTTGATCAGCGAGAACGTCGCCTCGACCTTGGGGTAAAGGCCCCAGATCATCTGCAGCATCAGCAGCTTGTAAAAATCGGTGTCGAGCAGGCTGCGAACGATGGGGTCGAGCTTCCACGTATGGTCGTAGACCCGCCTGGCAATATCGGTCGTCGTCATCGGCTTGGGCCTCTCTGCTCGCGGCGACAGTTCCTATGCGGATCGGCAGCAAAAAGCCAGCCCGCTCCATCGGCAGTTGCCGATGAAAAACTTCCTTCACCCAGCTGCGTTATCCCAGCGTGGGGACGTACGATTTTGACCAAGATCACCACCACACCTCAGGGCATCCGCGACAAGGCGGTCACCTCAGCGCACGCCGCCGAAGGCCCGGCCATCCTGCCGGCCGTTCTCATCGCGCTCGTGCTGTTCTGGCTGATACGCGGCCCTGCCTCGCTGGATGTCGGCAATATCGGGTGGCTCGACCTCGACGACCGGGCGATGCACACGCTGGGCTGGTTCTTCTACCGCCTCTCCCCCTGGAGCCGGCCGCCCGGTGCCAGCGACTACGGCCTCGAACTCGGCAACTCCATCGCGCTCGTCGATGGCCTGCCGCTCTTCGCCATCCCGTTCAAGGCGCTGTCGCCCTGGCTGCCCGAAACCTTCCAGTACTGGGGCTGGTGGCACCTCACCAGTTTCGTGCTGCAGGCCACCTTCGCCGTCCTCATCGCCCACCACCTCGGCCTCAGCCGCATCCTGCAGCTGGCCGCCGCGATCTTCTGCCTGATCCAGCCCGCCTTCCTCGCCCGGCTCGACGTGCACCTGGCACTCTCCGGCCACTGGATCATCCTCGCCGCGATCTACCTCTACGTCCGCAAGCCCGCTCCGCCGCTCTGGGCCTGGCCGCTGCTGCTCGCCACGGTCTCCGCCATCCACGGCTACCTGCTGGTGATGGTGTTTGCCGTCTGGTTCGCCGCCGCTATCCAGCGCCTCTGGCAGCGCAGCGTACCGCTGCCGCGCGTTGTCATCGAAGCGGCACTGTCGGCCGTCGCCATCGTCGCGACGCTCTGGGCCTGCGGCGTCTTGATGGCCGGCTCCTACGAGAGTTTTGGCTTCGGCCGCTGGCGCATGAACCTGCTCGGCCCCTTCAACCCCGACTTCTGGTCGCTGACCCTGCCGCGGGTCCGGACCGACCCGGAAGAGTGGGAAGGCGCCAACTTCGTCGGCATCGGCATCGCCGCGCTGCTGCTCTTTGCCCTGTTCTCGGCGAACCGCTTCCGCCGCCTGTTCAGCGCGAAATGGGCGCCCATCGCGCTCGTCACCATCGCCATGGCCATCTTCGCGCTGTCCAACAAGGTGGCGTTCGGCTCGATCGAACTGTTCACCATCCCGCTGCCCGACTGGCTGATGCGGTTCCTCACGACCTTCCGCAGCTCCGGCCGCTTCTTCTGGCCCCTCGGCTACCTGATCATCTTCGCCGTTCTGGTGATCGCTGCCCGGCGCCTGAAGCCACTCTGGGCCACGGCCATCGTCCTCACCCTGGCGCTCGTGCAGATCTACGACGAGCAGCGCGGCTGGCGCGGCATGTACATCAACGAGGCCCGGACCGCCGAGTACGACGCCTTCCGCACCTACCTCGACTCCCCCGCCTGGGATGCCCTCGCCCCGCACTATGCCCGCGTCCGCGCCCTCCCCATCGAAAACAACACCCCGCTCTGGCGCGACCTGAGCTGGTTCGCCTTCCGCAACCACCTCGAAACCGCCACCGTGTCGCTCGGCCGCATCGACCCGAAGGTGGCCGCCAGCGAACGTGCCCGCGGCGAAGAAATCGTCCGGACCGGCGCTTACGACGAGGGCGCCATCTACACCCTCGGCCAGGCCGAGGCACAGGCGACCCTCGCCCACCTGCGCCCCGATGACGTCTTCGGCCGCGTCGATGGCGCCATCGTCTTCGCCCGCGGCGGCAAGCCGTGGCTCGATGCGGCCGGCATCACCCTCGACCCGTTTATCGACGGTCGCGGCATCAAGCCCGGCTATACCTTCGAGAAGCCCTAGCGACTGTCGTCCGGCTGCCGCGTCACCATCGCCAGCCCATCGTCGAAGCTGAGCGGCGGCTGCCAGCCAAGCCCGCGCGCCTTGCCGATATCGACCCTGAGGTCGCAGATCAGCCGGTCGGCAAGACCGCCCAGCCCGGCGACCCGCAGGGCCGCCTCGAGCAGCCCGGGTGGCACCGGCAGCAGGCGCGACGGTCGATCCATCGCCCGCGCCAGCCGCCGCAGCAACTCCGGTATCGACACGTCCTCGCCGTCCGCGAGCACATAGGTCTCGCCCACCGCTGCAGGTTCATCGAGCACCCGCATGATAAAGTCGCAGAGATTGCCGACGGCCACCATCGAGCGGCGGTTTTCCACCGCCCCGAGCGGCAACGGCCAGCCGCGCTCCACCGCGTTGACCAGCTTGCGGAAATTGCCTCTCACCCCCGGTCCGTAGACCAGCGGCGCCCGCACGATCGTTGCCGCCAGGTCGAGCGTGCCGAGCGCCTGCTCGATCCGCAGCTTCGCCTGCCCGTAGAGATCGAGCGGTTCGGGCGTGTCAGCCTCGCTGAACACCTGGCCCGGCGCAGTTCGCTCGCCATTGACCTTGATGGACGAGAGAAACACGAAACGCTCCACCCGATGGGCAGCGGCCTGCCGCGCCAGGTTGAGCGTCATTGCGATGTCGCGCTCGAAGGTCTCGATATCGCCGACATGCCGGCCCGCCAGATGCACCACCGAGCCGACGCCTTCCAGCATCGGGGCCCAGTCGGTCGCGCCGTCGACCGGACCCGTATCGCGGCTAAGTGCCATGAACGGCCGCCCCACTGCGGCGAGCGCCGCAACCAGGTTCCGCCCCACGAACCCGGACGCGCCGGTCACCAGTATCGTATCGTGCCTGCCGTCCACGCCTGCATTCCCAGATTAATGTCCAATTCTATACCACCGAACTTACGATCGGATAACGCTATCCGTCGCTTGGCCAACTTGACGTAACGGCATGGAACCATTCGTAATCGGGACATTGGCGCCATGGAGGATGGGGCCTGCCGGATGAACCAGAGCAGAACGATGAAGATTACCGCCGTGAAGTCCTACCCCGTGTGGGTCGGGATCAGGAACCAGTTGCTCGTCAAGATCGAGACCGACGAGGGGGTGTTCGGCTGGGGCGAAAGCGGCCTGTCGGGCCGCGAGAAGGCCGTCGCCGGGGCACTCGATCACTACGCGCAAATTCTCATCGGCAAGAACCCGTTCGACATCGGCCACATCTGGCAGTTGCTCTACCGCAGCCAGTATTTCGAGGGCGGCCGCGTCCTCACCGCGGCGCAGTCGGCCATCGATAGCGCGCTCTACGACATCAAGGGCAAGGCGCTTGGCGTGCCTGTCTACGAGCTGCTCGGCGGCAAGCAGCGCGACCGCATCCCCACCTTCGCCACCACCTCCGGCGAACCCGGCGAGGCCATGATCGAGCAGGCGAAAATGCTGATGGAACACGGCTGGAAGGCCATGCGCCTATCGCCCTCCGGCCACGGCGAAACCCTCTACGAGCCGCGCGAGCACATCGCCCCGACGGCCAAATGGATGGTCAAGGCCCGCGAGGCCCTCGGCGAGGAGGTCGTGCTCGGCATCGATTACCACCACCGCCTCTCGGTCGCCGAAGCCGCCAGCTTCTGCCAGAAGATGCCCTCCGGCACCCTCGACTTCCTCGAGGAACCGATCCGCGACGAGACCCCCGAGGCCTACGAGTCGCTGCGCACCCTCACCGACATCCCCTTCGCCATCGGCGAGGAGTTTGCCTCGAAGTGGCAGTTCCTGCCGTACATCGAGCGCGGCATCCACCAGTTCAACCGCATCGACGTCTGCAATGTCGGTGGCCTGACCGAGGCGATGAAGGTCGCCGGCTGGTCCGAGGCGCACTATGTCGACATGATGCCGCACAATCCGCTCGGCCCGGTCTGCACTGCCGCCACCGTGCACTTCTCTGCCGCTGTCGCCAATTTCAGCTGGCTCGAAACCCGCTCCAGCCCGGCCGAAACTCATCTGGGCTTCGACAATTCCGACTTCTTCCCGGTGCAGCCGCGGCTCGAGGGCGCGCACTACCCCGTCAGCGATGCTCCGGGGCTCGGCGTCGAGGTGAACGAAGCGCTGATCCAGAAGCAGAGCTTCAAGTTCTGGCAGGCCCCCATGCTTTATCGGCGCGACGGTTCCGTGACTAATTGGTGAGCTAAAAAATCAGATTAGTTTGATGCTAGCGGGTTGACGGACATCACGGGTCCGTCACTAAGTGTCGACGGACGCAGAATCGAGATCCGGCCCGCCCGCTTGCTGACGCACGCGCCAGCAAGAGCGGATGCAGGGGAATTTTATCTGCCTCCATGAAATTGTTGGTGCGGGGTCTGCGAAGTGACCGATTTTTTTGAGCCGGCCGGTCGGGGCGTGCAGCATGCGAGCTTGCGAGCTGCCAATCGGCGGGCGGTGCTGTCTACGATTGCTTTCAATCCGGGGATTTCGAACGCCGACGTTTCCCGCCGCACCGGTCTGGCGCCGCAGACGGCATCCGCCATTGTTTCCGAACTGGACGACGAGGGGCTGATCAACCGTGGCGATGTGCTGCGCGGCCGACGAGGCCAGCCGGCGACGCCGCTGTTCCTCAAGCTCGATGCCGTCTATTCCATCGGCGTCGATGTCGGCTGGCAGCATCTCGACATCGTGCTGGTCGATCTGTCTGCCCAGCCGATCGCCCGCTACCGGCGCGATTTCGACTATCTCGATGCCAGAACCATCATGGCCGAAATCGTCGATGCCTCGAACGGGCTGCTCGGTAAGCTGACCGACGCACAGCGCAAACGGCTCATTGGCATTGGCGTCGCTACACCCACCAACATTGCCCGCAAGATCACCTTGCTCGATGCCCCTGCCGAGCAGGCCGAACTGTGGAAGACGCTCGACATTGCGGTCGAACTGGAACGCGCGCTTGGCATCCCGACGCTGTGGTTCAACAACGGCAACGCCGGTTGCTGGGCCGAGTTGGTGATGCGGCCGGCGCCCCGCCCGGAGAACTTCATCTACCTGTTTATCGACACCCTCCTCGGCGCCGGCCTGATTGCAGAGCACAATCTGTGGGAAGGCCCCACCGGCAACTCCGCCAATCTAGGCTCGATGCTGGTCTGCCGTACCGACGGCACGGGCCGCGAGTTCGGCCACGTCCTCGCCTCGACCGTGGCGCTCGACCGCCGCCTCGCCGCCGCCGGCATCCAGCACGGCTCCACTGCCCCGGCCGACTGGCCTTGGGACGAGTGGGAGCCGTATGTCGCGCCCTGGCTCACCGAGTGCGGCGACGCTCTGGCCCAGATGATCATGAACAGCGCCGCGGTCATCGAGTGCAACCTCGTCGTCCTTGATGGCGCCGTGCCGCGGCCCGTGCTGGAACGCCTGCTCGCTGAAACCCGGCGCGCCCTTGCCGCGCTGCCCACCCTGACGTTCGAGACCCCGCGCATCGAGCTCGGTCGCCTTGGGTCGGACTCGATGCCGCTCGGCGCGGCCTTCATGCCGATCTTCCGAAAGTACTTCTCGCGCGACCTGCGCGACATGGCGAGCTGGGAACTGGCGCCGACCGCCTAGGACCCCGCTACGCGCGAGCTGGCGCGGCGGGAAACACCCCGCTCATCACCACGAACCCCGGAATCCGCCGCACGCGATCGAGCCAGCGGCGGATCGCAGGGTAGTCCTGCCGCGACACCCCACCCTCCTCCGACAGCACCACGTCGGGGAACACCGCGATATCGGCGATGGTCGGATGCTCGCCCTCCACCAGCCAGTCCCGCCCCTGCTTTTCGCCGAACCACAGATGCTCGTCGAGTTGCCGCAGCAGCCGGTGCGCCTCGGCCTGCAACGCCGGCAGATCGGCATCCCAGCCGAACGCGACGCCGGTCCGCGCCACGCCCGCGCTGGCCGTGAGCCGCCGCGCGAAATCGGACCAGCCGAGCATCAGGGGATAGACCAGCCAGTCCTGGATGGGATTCCACCGGTCCGTGGCATCATACTTGCCGGCAAGATGGATCATGCAGGGATTGGCATCGCTGATGATGAACCCGTCGTCGACGAGCACCGGCAGTGTGCCCTCCGGGTTGAGCTTGCTGAACCACTCGCTCCGGTTGTCGCTCCCCGGATAGATGTCCACGGATACGGTCTCGTACTGAACACCGAGAATGCTCAGCATCAGCCGCACAGCGTAGCAGTTTGCCGAGAGCTCGAAATCGTACAGCGTCACCATCAGATATCGAGCACCAGCCGCGCCGATTTCGCCCGCGACACGCAGGTCATCATCACGTTGCCCGCCGCCTTCTCGGTCCCGTTGAGATAGACGTCCTGATGGTCGATCTCGCCCTCCAGCACCCGCGTCAGGCAGGTGCCGCAGGCTCCCTGCTCGCAGGACGACGGCGCCGCGATGCCGTTGTCGCGCATCACTTCGAGGATCGACCTGCCCGCCGGCACCGAAAGGCTCAGCGCCGAGCGCGCCAATTCCACCGTGAAACTCGACGATGTGTCGATCTCGTGGGTGTTCTTGAAATACTCGTAGTGCACCGCCTGGTCCGGCCAACCCAGTTCGGCCGCGATGCTCCGCGCCAGCTCCAGCATCGCCCCCGGCCCGCAGATATAGACATGCCGCGCAAAACTGTGCGGCCCGAGCACTCGCCGGATCTGCTCAGCCGTTTCTGGCGGCCCAAGCCCGAAATGCCGGTTGACCCCGCCCCCCAGCGCCTTGAGTTCCGGGCCGAGCGGCAGATGGTCCTCCGACCGCGCAAACGCGTGAAAATCGAACGCCAGCCCCTGCCGCTGCAGCGCCCGCGCCATCGAGAGCAGCGGCGTCAGTCCGATGCCACCGGAGATGAACGTCGTCCGCACCGCATCGCGTCGGAGCGGAAAGTTGTTGCGCGGCTCCGACACCGCCAGCACGTCGCCCTCGCGCAGCGTTTCGGCGATCGCCACCGACCCGCCCCGCGATACCGCCTCGCGCTTGACCGCGATGGTGTAGCTCGTGAGGTCCCCCGGCCCGTTGGTGATCGAGTATTGCCGCACCAGCCCATTGGGCAGATGCAGGTCGATATGCGCCCCCGGCTGGAAGGTCGGCAGGTGCCCCGACAGCGGCGCAAGTTCGATGCCGGTGACGTCGACCGCCGCCTGCCAGCGCCGCCTCACCATCACCCGCACCGTGGCCTGCCGCCCGATCACCAGATCGGGCATCGTCGCCAGTTCCACCGAAACGGGTTCATAACGCGGCACGATCGGCTCGGGCAATTCGATCGCCCGCGCCTCCGCCTCAACCGCGTCCCGCAATCGCGACAGCACCGCGTTGAACGCCATCAGCGTATCGACATCCGGCTCGGCGTCCACCACGCCCCGGATCACCGCGCGCGCCGAATCCACCGGCTGCACGAAATACGTCGCCCGCCCCGGCGCACCTTTTAGCACCAGCACCGCCCCGAGCGGCGGCATCAGAGTCACTGCCTCGCCCCGCCGCACCAACGCCGACAGCACCATCTCCGGCAGAGCATTCACCGGCATCGGCCGCAGCGCAAAGCCGGCCTCGGCGACATCCATCTCCGGCGCATCGGCGCTCAGCGCCGCCCACACCAGCCCGAACCGCTCCTTGACCGGATAGGTTCGGTTGGTGATCCGCCGCGCCGGTGCATCGGCCGGGTGCGCCGGAATATAGGTGCAGCCCGCCGTCCGGTTGGCGTAACGCCAGCCGTGGTACTGGCACTTGAGCTCCGCCCCGTCATTGATGCCGATCGAGAGCCGCACCCCGCGATGCAGGCAGCGGTTCTCCCACACGTTCACGTAGCCGTCGTCGGCCCGCCAGATGGCGAGTTCCTGGCCCAGCAGTTGTCCATGATGCACGTGCCGGAACGGCAGGTCGTCGCTCGAGGCGACAGGATACCAGGCGGCCTGCCTGAGTTCGGCGACACCCAGCCCCATCAGCTCAGCTGCTGCGGGATCACGCCGTAATTGACCCCCTTCTGGCTCAGCCAGCGGCGGTAGGCGATGGCCGACTTGTCGGCGCGGATCGGTGTTTCGGCGCGCGGGTCGAGCGGCAGGCGCTTGGGGTACTGGTTTTCGAGGATCGGCCGGTCCTGTCCGAAGATCGTCTGCTGGAACCGGCGGATGCCCGCATCGGTATTGTCAGCATCGATCATCGACAGCATCAGGTGCGCCCGGATCGTCTCCTCGGTCATCGGCTGGCAGAAGATGGCGATAACGTCGAGCCGGCTCTCGTCGGTCGGGCAGCTCTTGTAGAGCACCGAGCAATAGGGGTGCGGCACGCGGTAGATGTAGTCGACATCCTGCCCCTCGGTCGCCGTCAGTGCCGCCTTGGGCTGGAAGAACCGGCAGCGCGTGGCGAGGATCTCGTCGCGCTCGAAGCTGATCTCGACGTCATACTCCTTCACCTCGGTATGCGGCTCGGCTCCGAGGATGTCGGTGTGGACGTAGGGGAAGTGCCCCATGTCGAGGAAATTTTCGATCGCGCGGGGCGCCGAGACATTCACCCCGATCGATCCGGCGATGATGTTCCGCCGGTCGCTCTCGCCATACTCGATGATCGGGAACAGGTCGGCGCTCGGCGATCCGAAGCTCGTCCAGATGCAGCCATAGCGCTCGATCACCGGCAACAGCGTGCCATCATCGTTGCGTGCCACCCGCAACCGCTCGTTGCGCGACACCGTAAGGCCGGTGTCGAACAGCGTTGTTACGCGCCTCCCGCCCATCGGCACCTCCTGCGAGGCGGCGATCACGTGCCACAGGTCGCGCAGCGCAGGCGCGAGCGTCTTGGAATTCCCCATCTCCGAAGTCCCCCCGGATTTCTTGAGGCCCATCGTGTGACCCTTCGGTGACAATCCACAACCCGCGTTGGATGCATGGCTAGCTTGACGTGAGCGAATGCCACTGCCCATAACCCGAGCCTGTTCACACTCATTTATTCGAGGCTACCTTGGCTAAGCTCCTCATGTACACCGGCAGCAACAACCGCGGCGGCGACCCCGGCAAGGGCATCGAAGCCTGGTCGGTCGACAGCGATACGGGTGCCGCCGAGCAGCTCGCCACCATCACCGGCATCGACAACCCCAGCTACGTGAAGGTGTCCCCCGACGGCACCCTGCTGGCGGCGGTGGAGGAGGTCGGCGGCTGGAACGAGGGCAACGCCATCCTCTACCGCATCGACCAGGCGACCGGCGCCCTCACCTACCTCAACAAGCAGGCGACCCGCGGCTCGATCACCTGCCACTTCAACTTCTCGCCCGACGGCCGTTTCGGCGCCATCGCCAACTACTCGACGCTCGCCGCCGGCCCCCCCCCCGATTGCGGCACGGCGGTGTATCCGGTGAGCAGCACCGGCCTCGGCCCCGTCTCGGGCGAAGCCGTGCACTCCGGCACTGGTCCCAACCCGCAGCGTCAGGAGCGGTCGCACGCCCACTGCGCCGTCTGGTCGCCCGACGCCCGCCACCTCTTCGTCGCCGATCTCGGCCTCGACGGCGTCATGACCTACGGTTTTGACGCCGGGAAGATCACCTTCAAGCGCAAGGCGGAGGTCCCGCCCGGCTCCGGCCCGCGCCATCTCGTCTTCCACCCCAACGGCCAGTTCTTTTACGTCGTCAACGAGCTGATCTCGTCGGTGTCCAGCTTTGCCTACGACGCCGCCGACGGCGTCCTGACCCTGCTGCACACCGAGTCCTCCCTGGCCGCCGGCAACCAGGTCACGAGCTACTGCTCGGCGCTCAAGATCTCGCCCGACGGCAAGCACCTCTATGCCGGCAACCGCGGTCACAACTCGATCACCCGCTTTGCGATCGGTGCCGACGGCATCGCGAAGTTCGTCGACACGACCTCCACCGAGGGCGACTGGCCCCGCGACTTCGACATCGACAAATCCGGCAAGGTCCTGGCGGTGGGCAACCAGCAGTCCCAGGACATTCGCCTGTTCCGCATCGGCGCCGACGGCAGCCTGACCCGCTTCGGCGCCCCGATCCCGAGCGGCGGCGTTACGGCAATCGCGTTCGTGAACTGAGGCATCCCGAGGTCGGCGGGACGTGCAGAAGCCCCCGCCGGCCATTGGCCTCGGGTTGATGAGGTGGGCGGGACCGGCGAGGCGGTTGCCCCAACGCGGTAGTCCGCAAAAAAACGAGGCTTGCGCCTCGCCGGCCGTGATCGAGGTCTGATTTGGACACGGGGCTTAAGCTGGAGCCGAAAGGCACATCCCGCACCATCTTGGGTCTCCAACCCATCGCCGCAGCCCGCCGGTGGACGACTCCTCCGGCCCTCGACGCCCCCGCCCTTCGTTCGTCGCGAGCGACCGCCCTGCGGGGAGCGAGGGCATAGTCGCATGGGGTGGAATCGCGGGGATAAGTTTCTCACGTCGATCCGCGCCGCCCTCTAGCCCGGACCGCGATCGCGTTCGTGAACTGAGGTCGTCGCCCACCCCACCCTAGCTGCGCTAGGTCTCTTCGCGACAGCTCCGCTACCCTCCCCATCAAGGGGAGGGAGCCGCTGGTTCCTGCTACGTGCCACCGACCTCCCTCCCCCTTGTGGGGGAGGGTAGCGCCGCTAGTCGCGCAGCGACTTAGCAGAGCTGGGGTGGGGGTTCGGCAACATCGACGCTCAATAGCAAACAGAAAGGCCGCCGGTCTTTCGACCAGCGGCCACAATTCTAAGTTCCCGCAAACCCTTACTCGGCCTTGTCAGCCGAATCCGAGTTCAGCTGGCCATACTTCTCGACGCCGATGGCGTTCAGCAGCTGCAGCTGGCTCTCGAGGAAGTCGATGTGACCTTCCTCGTCCGCCAGCAGTTCCTCGAACAGGTTCTTGCTCACGTAGTCGCCGAGCGACTCGCAGAGCTCGCGGCTGGCCTTGTAGGCCTTGCGCGCGTCGTACTCACCGGCGAGGTCGCACTCGAGCACTTCCTTGATCGTCTGGCCGATGCGGAGTGGCGCGACGCGCTGCAGGTTCGCATGGCCTTCGAGGAAAATGATGCGCTCGATCAGCTTGTCGGCGTGGTGCATCTCTTCGATGGACTCTGCCCGCTCCTTGGCCGCCAGCTTGGTGTAGCCCCAGTCCTGCAGGATGCGAAAGTGCACCCAGTACTGGTTTACAGCGCCCAGCTCAAGAAACAGCGCCTCGTTGAGCCGCTCGATGACCTGTGCTTCGCCTTTCATGCCGACCTCCGGTTCTAATGCGTCGCATGGCAGAGAGCCGCGGAGAGACCACAGGTCCCTCTACGGCGCCATTCTCCATTTGGAGGTGGTACTCTTCTGTCACCTTAATAATCAAGTCCACCACATTCGGTACACAGCCGGCGCACTTGAAGCGCTTTTCCAGCTCTCGGTACACCATGGCGGGCACGACGATCTGCCAAGGGTCGGCCGTAAGCAGCGTCAGGATGATCCCTTTGATCTCCCGATCGGTGATCACATTGCAACTGCAGACAAGCATCGGGCGTCCGTAGGCCTCGGAGGTGGCGGCATAAAACGCCCCACAAAGTTGAATGTCAACGTCAGATATAAACCGGCGGCGGGAAGGAAACCCGGGCCCGGGTGTTACACGTTCCTCTACCACCGCCCTCCAGAAGCGCCCCGGATATGTCTCTCTCCCTCGTCGGCCTCCTCAACACCGTAAGCCCCAAGTCCAGCGCCTCCACCCGCGTTGCCGCGGGGCTGCGCTATGGCCCGGCCGACAAGCACCGGCTTGACCTCTACGGCCCACGCACGCCCGGGCCGCATCCGGCGATCGTCTTCTTCTATGGCGGCGCCTGGACCGATGTCGGCGATCGCCGCGATTTCGCTTTCGCCGCCCGCGCCCTCGCCGCCCTCGGCTACGTCGTCGCCGTCCCCGACTACCGCGTGCTGCCCGAGGTGGCCTACCCCACCTTCCTCGACGATTGCGCGCTCGCGGTGCACTGGGCGCTCGAGCATCTTGGCAGTCAGGGCGGCGATCCGTCGCGCCTTGCGCTGGCCGGGCATTCGGCGGGCGCCTACAATGCGGTGATGCTGGCGCTCGACCCGCGCTACGAGCTGCACGGCCGCCTCACGGCCGTCGCCGGCCTCTCGGGCCCCTACGACTTCTATCCCTTCAACGAACCGATCGGCGCGCGCACCTTCGGCCACGTGCCCGACGCCCTCTCGACCCAGCCGGTCAACCACGTCACCCCCAGCGCCCCACCGATGTTCCTCGCCCACGGCGACCGCGATACGCTGGTCGGCAAGATAAACGCCGAGTCGCTGTCGAGCCGCCTGCGCGCCGCCGGCGCCACGGTCGAAGTGCAGAACTATCCGCGCCTCGGCCATGCCGGCCCGGTGATGGAACTGGGTAGCATCATTCGCGGCCGCTCAACCCTGTTCGGTGACCTCGGCGGTTTCCTCGCCCGGCACCTCTGAGGCTGGAATTGCCCCGCCGGCTGTGGCTATCATGGCGCCGGAGCGACAGGGAGCAGGAACCAATGAAGATCATGCATCTGGCACTCGTAGCCAGCATGGCGGCCGTGACCACGCCGGGACTTGCCGGTCTCGCTCCGATCGATCAGAAGACCGAAGCATTCATGGCCTGCGCCGCAGCGGCTTCCAGCCAGTACGAGTTGGGCTACGCCAATATCGGCCGCAACAGCACCGACATTGATATCCCCGCCGCTACCACCGCCTGTCAGGCGGCGCTGGGTGAGGTCCCGGACTCGCTGCGGCTCAAGGCCTGGCTCGGCCGCGTCTACGAAGCCGCCGAGGATTACCCCAACGCCCTGCCACTGCTCGAAGAGGCCGCCGACGGTGGCGTCCCCCTCGCCCAGGCCATCTACGGCGATGTCCTGATCGTCGGCGAGCATGTCTCGAGCGACTGGACCCGCGGCAACGAGCTGCTCGATCAGGCGGCTGCCCTGGGCTTCGCGCCAGCAATGAACAGCCTGGCCCTCTCCTACGACTATGGCGAGGGCGTCGAGCAGGACTACGCCACGGCGCTGGCCTACTACCGCCGGGCCGCGCTGCTCGGCCTGCCCCGCGCCGCCACCAATACCGGGCTGATGTACCTCGAGGGCCTCGGCACCGACCGCGACCCAGTCGCCGCGGAAGCCTGGCTGCTGCGTGCTGCCCGCAACGGCGACGCCCGCGTTGCCTACAATCTCGGCAAGCTCTACGAAGGCACCGAACTGGCCGAACTGCCCGACTACGCCGCCGCCGTCACCTGGTACCAGCAGGCCTCCGATGCCGCCTATCCCCTCGCCTCGCTGGCGCTCGGCTACCTGA
>CAMDAL010000010.1 GCA_945888565.1 Devosia equisanguinis
GGCCGCAAAGGCCGAGGCGGACGTGCGAACGACAATCGACACCGCGCGGCTCAAAGGCGCAAATCCCTTCGATGTCATCCTCGCTACCCTCGCCTGAACGCGCCCAGAACGGTCAAAACGCGGCCTGCCGAAGGGGTGGGTAATTACTCCAGGTCAGCGTCTCGACGTTCTGCGGGCTGTCGATGGTGACGGTCTGCTTGTCGGGCGAGAGGATGGCGCCGCCGTTCTGGGCGATGGTCTTGTAGAACTCCCAGAACTGAATTGGGGCGAAGCTGCCCCAGACGCCGTTGCCGGTGAGCTTCTGGGCCGCGGCGAGTTCTTCGGTCCAGGTCCAGTCGGGGCTGGGGTAGGCGACGCCGGCCGCGTCGAACAGGTCCTTGTTGTAGAACAGCACGACGTTGGAGAAGCTTTCGACGAGGCCGTACTGCTTGCCATCCTGTGCGAACACCGCGAGGGCGGTGGGGTTGTAGGCGGCAGCGTCGGCGCCGAGCATCGGCGTCAGGTCGGCGAGGGCGCCCCTTTCGGCGTAGGTGACGAAGTTCTCGTAGTTGAGCTCGAAGGCGTCGGGTGCCTGGTTGGCGGCGACGACGGTCTGCAGCTTGGTGAAGTACGCATCCCAGGACTGGGTCTCGACCTCGACCTTGATGCCCGGATTGGCGGCCTCGAAGGCGGCGACGGTCTCGTCGAGCTGGGCCAGGTAGTTCGGCGCGGCCGAGAACGTCATGTACTTGATGGTGACGTCCTGAGCGAGCACCGGGCCGGTGAGGGCGGTGGCGAGCATGAGCCCGACAAGTGTTCTGCGAAGCATGGTTATTTCTCCTCCAAGAGCGACCGTTCTGGTCATTTCAGCCCAGTGTGTGAGAGTCCGCGGATTATGTATTTCTGGGCGAACACATAGAGCGCGATGATCGGCAGGGTGCTGATGACGGTGCCGGCCATCAGCACGTTCCAGTCGGTGCTCCACCGCCCCTGCAGGGCCGAGAGCCCCAGCGGCAGCGTCATCATCGACTGGTCCGAGGTGATGATCAGGGGCCAGAGGAAGCTGTTCCAGCTGGCCATGAAGGCGAACACCGCCAGCGTCGCGAGGGCGGGCCGCGCGAGATGGATGGCGATGGAAAAGAAGATGCGGATATAGCCGGCGCCATCGATGAAGGCGGCTTCCTCGATCTCCTTGGGCAGCCGCAGGAAGAACTGGCGGAGCAGGAAGGTGCCGAAGGCGCCGAAGCTGCCGGGCAGGATCAGCGCCTGGTAGGAATTGCCCCAGCCGAGCCAGGTCATGATGACGAAGAGCGGGGTGAGCGTGACCTGCTGGGGCACCATCAGGGTGGCGAGGTAGGCGTAGAACAGGATTTCGCGGCCGGGAAAACCGATGCGGGCGAAGGCGTAGCCACTCATGGCGCAGAACAGCACCATCAGCGCGATCGAGCTGACCGAGACGAGGACCGAGTTGAACAGGAAGGTGAGGACCGGGGCGGTGTCGAAGACCTTGGCATAGTTGTCGAAGGTGACCGGGTCGGGGATCAGCTGCGGCGGCATGACGAAGGTGGCGCCGGCGGTCTTCAGCGAGGTGGCGAGCATCCAGAGGAACGGCAGCAGCATGATGCCGGCGCCGACGTTGAGGATGGCGTAGGTCAGCAAGTTGCCAAACGAGACGGCCTGCCTCTTTCGAACCGGATGGGTTGAGAACCGTTCAGCCATTGGACTTGTCCAGGCGGTGCTGCAGCAGTTGCTGGGCCACGGTGACGGCGAAGATGATGGCGAAGAGGATCCAGCTGATGGTGGAGGCGTAGCCCATCTGGAAGTAGCTGAAGGCGTTCTTGTAGATCAGCTCGACCATCACCGAGGTGGCGCCGGCCGGGCCGCCGCCGGTCATCACGTAGACCTGGTCGAACACCTGGAACGATGAGATCAGCGAGATGGTGGTGACGAAGAAGGTGGTCGGCATCAGCATGGGGAAGGTGATCTGCCAGAAGCGCTGCCACGGGGTGGCGCCATCGAGCGACGCCGCCTCGTAGAGGTGTTCGGGGATATCCTGCAGGCCGGCGAGATAGATCACCGTGACGAAGCCGATATCCTTCCACACCGTGGTGATGACGATGCCGGCCATTGCCCAGTTCGGATCGAACAACCAGCCGGGACCGTCGATGCCGATAAGGCCGAGGGCGAAGTTGACGAGGCCGTATTGCGGGTTGAGCAGCCACTTCCAGATCAGCGACACCGCTACCCATGAGGTGACGACAGGGACGAAATAGACGGCGCGGAAGAAGGTGCGGCCGCGGAGCTTTCGGTTGAGCAGCAGCGCCAGGCCGAGGGCCAGCACCACCACGGCGGGCAAATAGCCGAGGATGAAAGCGAGGGTGTTGCGCAGCGCGCCGAGGACGGCCGGATCGCCAAGGGCCTTGGCGTAATTGGCGAGGCCGACCCACTCGATGTCGCCGATCAGGTCCCAACTGGAAAACGACAGGACGAAGCTCGAGGCGATCGGCAGCATCAGGAAGGTGAACATGCCGAGGAGGCTCGGCAGCAGCAGGACCGCGAGGGCCAGGTATTTCTGCCGGCTGCGGATCGAGCGGGAAGCGCGGATCGAACTGGAAGGACTCGCCATCAGCGGCGCGCTCCGACGCTGTCGCGCTCGACGATGGTGACGGGGATGAGGGTTTTGCGCTCGGGCTGCTGCTTGCCGAGGATGGCGGCGATCAGCTGGCCGGCGAGCTGGCCCTTCTTGAGGATGGACTGATCCACCGTGGTCAGCGCCGGGTAGACCATGCGGGAGACCGAGAGGTTGTCGAATCCCATCACCGAGTAATCGTCGGGGATGCGGCGGCCGAGCTTGTGCAGGCCGGCGAGGAGGCCGGCAGCGAGCAGGTCGGCGGTGCAGAAGGCGGCGGTGGTATTGGGGAGCGCGACGAGGCGGGCGGCGGCCTCGACGCCCCACTCGAAGGTGACGGAGCCTGAGAGGATGCGGGCGGGGTCGTAGGGGATGCCGGCTTCGCTCAGCGCGCGGCGGTAGCCGGCGACGCGGCGCTCGACCACGCCATCGGTGCGGATGACGCCGGTGGCGAGCGCGATGCCGGTATGACCCTTGTCGATGAGGTAGCGGGTGGCGGCGCAGGCGGCCGCCTCGTCGTCCACGCCGAGGTGGTAGAACTCCGGGTCGTCGACGTAGCTGTCGATGAGGAGCGTCGGAACGTTGAGGGCGCGGACCTGGTCGAACAGGGCTTCGCGATAGACGCCGAGGACGATCAGCGCATCGACGTTCCAGTGGCTGAGGGTATCGAGGTGCGGATTGGGGCCGCCGACGCCCGACAGCATCATGTAGTAGCCGGCGGCGCGGAGGGCGCTTTCGATGCCCGACAGCATCTCGGCGTAGAACGGATTGTCGAGCAGCAGCTGATTCTGGTTTTCGGTGAAGGGGATGATGACCCCGACCATCTTGCTGGCGTTGGAGACGAGGCTCCGGGCGCTCATGTTGGGCCGGTAGTCGAGCACCTTCACGGCGGCCATGATGCGCTCCACCGTCTCGTCGGTCGCCTTGGCGCGGCGGCCGTTGAGCACGTTGGAAACGGTCATGGGCGAGACATTCGCCCGCGCCGCGATATCCTTGATGGTGGCTCTGGCCACGATTCCTCCCTATGGTTTTGCGTTAAACCGAGAAGCCCATGATTTTCCGCGCTGATTTGAGACGGGCGCGGTGTCGGGCAATGGTTTTACGTTAAACCGATGATACTTGTAGGATGGGACGACGGCGGGAGTCAAGCGGCCCGCAGGCGGGGGGACCCAGTGCTCTGGCCAGATGATGTCGGTGGGGGCGCCGGGCACCCGGTTTCGATCCGGCCAATCAGGCAGCGTTGCAGTTGACGACCTGGCGGAGATGCTTCACCAATCGCGGTGGGGGGATCGCATGGTTCTTGTCGTGGTTCCGGTGCATGAGCGAGGTGCACTGGTGCGGTACTGTCTTCGCTCCGCGACGGAACTGGAGCTGCCAGCCGGTAGCGAGATCCTGGTGATCGACGACATGAGCCCGACGCTGGACGTGCCGGGACTGATCGCCGAAACGGGACTCGTTTGCCGCTACGAACGAACCGCCGAGCGGGTCGGGGCGGACCGCATGGTGGGGCGGATCTGGCGGCAGTTTCTCGATAGCGGCCATGAACACCTGCTGTTTCTCGACAGCGACATGGTGGCCAATCGCGATGCGGTGACGGTGGGCCTGCGGCTTGCGGCACGGTTCAACGGCCTCATCAGCCTCTACAACTCGATTGCCCATGCGGGCGAGGCCACCGACGACGAGCTGGTTGCCAAGCGAACGGTGGGCAATGCCGCGACGCTGTGGTCTCGGCCGCTGGCGGCGCTGGCGCT
Organism: Devosia equisanguinis; assembly: GCA_945888565.1. Classification (GTDB taxonomy): domain Bacteria; phylum Pseudomonadota; class Alphaproteobacteria; order Rhizobiales; family Devosiaceae; genus Devosia_A; species Devosia_A equisanguinis_A. The sequence continues at coordinate 4,360 of CAMDAL010000010.1, forward strand.
CGACACGGTAGACCCGGCGACGGCCGGAGGTGTCGACCACGCCTATTGCCGATTGCTCGCGGCGCGCGGCGTTCCCATTGCGGTAACGGCCCGGAGCCGGGTGCAACACATCGGCATTTATGGCGCCAACAACCAGTATTTTGGCACACTGGAGCACGGCAGCGATTTTCGCCCCGACAGCCTGGTACAGTGGGAAGCACTAGGCTTCGTCTACGACGACCTGATGCGACGGCAGCAGGCGTTCATGCCGCCGGCGGTCAGCCTCTCGCGGGTGAGAAGCCTTACCGGCAAGGTCGGCTCCCGCCTCAAACGGCTGTTCAGGTCCTGACGTCCCCGCCTCAGGTGGCGGGGACCAGGTAAAACTCGGTGGTGAGGTCGGAGTTGGTCCATGGGCGCTGGGGGCGCTCCTTCTTGCGGGTGAGTTCGACCACCTTGGCCTTGACGCGGGTCATCAGGGTCTGGAACTCGACGCCCGGCGTGGGCAGCTGCTCGAGAAGCGCGGTGGTGAAGGGGCTGTGGTTGCCTTCGCCGTCCGCCGCTACGTCGCCTGGGGCGGTGGCAAAGCCGATGATCATGCCGCCGCCATCGCCGATGGCCGCGAGGCCCTTGTCGACCGCCGAGGAGCGGGTGGCGCCGAGGCTGCGCTTCAGGGTGGCCGCGAAGGGGTTGTCGCGGCAGGCGTCGAGCAGCACGATGGCGACGCGCTCCTGCCCGGTCCGCTCGTCGAAGCCGGTCATGAAGTTGGTGACGTTCTCGATGTCGACGAGCTCGAAATTGATCGAGGTGGCGTCTTCCACCGTGGCATCGATCGGCACGAGGTAGTTGCGGCCATCGACCTGCAGGCCGTGGCCCGCGTAGAAGAACAGCGAGGTATCGGCATTGGCCGCAGCCTTGGCAAATTCGCGCGCCTTGGCCTCGAGCGCCGACTTGGTGAGGTCAGTCCCCATCACCACGGTGAAGCCGACGATCTGCAGCATCTTGGCCATGGCCTGCGCGTCGCAGGTGGGGTTGGGCAGGGCCGGAGCATGCTCGTAGGCCGAGTTGCCGATGACCAGCGCAACGCGCGTCTCGTCGGGCGTGACGGTGGGAATGCCGGAAACGTCGCACGCATCGGAAGTGGCGATAGTGGCGGGCTCCGAGAAATCGACCGTGGCGTCGGTGCCACCGGCCGCCTCGCGCCAGCGGCGCGCCTCGGCCGGATCGGCGGGCACACCTTCGCCGCGCTCATAGGCAGAAGCGAGCGCGATGGCGGAATCGGTATCACCCTGGTCGGCAGCGAGCTTCCAGAAGCGGACGGCCTCGGCGTAGTCCTGCGACACGCCCTCGCCCCAGGCATAGGCGTTGGCGAGCTTGCGCTGGCCGGCGGCGTAACCCTGGTCGGCGGCGAGGCGGAACCAGCGTACCGCCTCGGCATCGTCCTCGGTGACACCGTTGCCGTTGGCATACATGGTGCCGAGGTTGGACTGGGCGATCATGTTGCCCTGGTCGGCCGCCATGCGGTACCAGCGCACCGCCTCGACGGCATCCTGAGGGACACCGAGGCCGAGGTCGTAGGAGTAGCCCAGCGAGTTCTGGCCTTCGGGCAGGCCCTGCTCGGCGGCCATGCGGTACCACTTCACTGCCTCGAAATAATCCTGCGCAACGCCGGCGCCATCGGCATACATGATACCCAGATTGTTCTGCGCCCGCGCCATGCCGGCTTCGGCTGCGGCACGGTACCAGCGCACGGCCTCGACCGAATCCTGCGCCACGGCGAGGCCGAGATCGTAGAAATATCCGACATTGTTCATGCCCTCGGAATTTCCCTGCAGCGCCGCCTTCATGTACCAGTCGAAGGCCTCCGGCAGGTTGGCCGCGACGCCATTGCCGTTCTGCAGCATCAGGCCCATCGAGTTCTGGGCCCAGTCATTGCCGAGTTCGGCCGACCGGCGATACCAGCGCACCGCCTCGGCGGGGTCCTTCGCGGTGCCGAGGCCGAGCTCATAGGCATAGCCGGCATTGTTCATGGCCTGGACCGAGCCGTTTTCGGCGGCCTGCAGGTACCAGCGCAGCGCCTCCGACTTGTCCTGCGCCACGGCGTGGCCGAAATCGTAGAACAGGCCGATGGCGTTCTGCGCCCAGGTGTTGCCCTGGTCGGCAGCGAGACGATACCAGCGCAGCGCCTCGTCGTAGTCCTGCTGCACGCCGGCACCGTTCTCGTAAGCGTTGCCGAGATTGTACTGGCCGTTTGGCTCGGACTGGGCGGCGGCCTTGCGGAACCAGCGCACCGCCTCGGCATCGTCCTCCGCCACACCGCGGCCGCTCGAATACATCAACCCCAGATTGGACTGGGCGAGGGCAAGGCCGCCATCGGCGGCGCGGCGATACCACTTGACCGCCTGGGCCAGATCCTGGGCGACGCCGGCGCCAACCTCGTACATGTAGGCAAGGCTGTTCTGGGCATCGAGGTTGCCCTTGTCGGCCGCCTGCTGGAACCAGTACGCCGCCTCGTAGTCGTCCTCCGGCACGCCCGAGCCGTAATCGTAGAGCACGCCGACGCGGTACTGGCCGTAGTCGGAGCCCTGGTCGGCGGCGCGCCGGTACCAGTACATGGCCTCCTCGTAGGACTGGCCGGTGCCGTAGCCGAACTCGAACAGGTAGCCGACGAGGGTCTGGGCCTCCATGAAGCCTTCACCGGCGAGCGGCAGGGCGATGGAATAGGCCCGCGCATAGTCGCCGGCGTTGAAGGCCGCATAGGCCTCGTCGGAGCGCTTCTGCTGCGACTGCTGGCTGAGCCGCTGAATCTGCTGCAACTGCTTCTGCTGCGCCATGGCCGCCGGAGCGACCCCGAGCGTCGTCAGCACCAGCCCCGCGCAGAGCAGTATCCCGATCGCACGCATTCGCTTCCCCTGTCCCTGACGCCCCTTGGGCGAATTGCTAGCAAAACCTTAAGGTTGGAGTCTATCCGTCGCAGCGGCACAAGACATCAAACCAACGCGAGTATTCGGCCTTCGGGCGACTCCCCATCGGCAATCGGCTCGGATACGGTCCGCCCGATTGTGTTGAGGAGATATTGTGATGGACTATCGACTGCTCGGCCGCTCCGGCCTGAAGGTGTCCTCGCTGAGCATCGGCACCGCGACGTTCGGCGGCGACGGATTGTGGGGCAATACCGATGTCGCCGAGGCGCGCCGCCAGATCGACCTCTGTCTCGATCATGGCGTGAACCTGGTCGATACGGCCAACGTGTACTCGAAATCGGTGTCCGAGACGATCATCGGCGAAGCGTTGAGCGACGGGCGCCGCGACCGCGTGCTGCTGGCCACCAAGGTGCGCTTCCCCACCGGCGATGGCCCGAACGATCGCGGCCTCAGCCGCTGGCATATCATGCGCGAGTGCGAGAAATCGCTGAAGCGGCTCAAGACGGATGTCATCGACCTCTACCAGGTGCACGAGTGGGACGGACAGACCCCACTGGATGAGACGCTCGAGGCCCTCGACACCTTGGTGCGGCAGGGCAAGATTCGCTATGTCGGCTGCTCGAACTACTCGGCATGGCACCTGATGAAGGCGCTCTCCACCGCCGATGCCAAGGGCTACCAGCGGTTCGTGTCGCAGCAGATCCACTATACGCTGCAGGCGCGCGAGGCCGAGTACGAGCTGGTGCCGGCCGGGCTCGACCAGGGGGTGGGCATCCTGGTGTGGTCGCCGCTCGGCGGTGGGTGGCTGTCGGGCAAGTACACCCGACACAGCAAGCCGGACGACGGGCGGCAGGTGCGCGGCTTCAAGGAGCCGCCGATCCGCGACTGGGAAGCGCTGTGGGACATCGTCGACGTCATCAACGAGGTGGCGCGCAACCGCGGCGTATCGGGCGCGCAGGTGGCGCTCGCCTGGCTGCTGCAGCGGCCGCTGGTCGCTTCGGTGATTGTCGGCGGGCGCAACTTCCAGCAGTTCGAGGACAACCTGAAGGCCGCCGAACTGAAGCTCTCCGACGAGGACGTGAAGCAGCTCGACGCGGTGAGCCGGCCGCCACTGATCTACCCCTACTGGCACCAGAGCTTTACGGCGCAGGATCGGCTGGGCGAGGCGGACCGGGTGCTGCACGAGGGGTATGTGGAGTAGAGGGGACGATCGACGGTAATATTGCCGAGTTGGCCACACGACACTTCTGCCACCGGACACCCTCCCCCTTGCGGGGAGGGTACCAAAGCTTGGGCGCGTCAGCGCCTTAGCGGAGGTATGGAGGGGTACAACCGTGTCCGGAGTTTGGTGACCAGCCTCGGTCATACCCCCCTCCTAGCTCTGCTACGTCGCTATCGCTCCTAGCGGCGCTACCTCCCCCGCAAGGGCGGGAGGTGGTCAGTGGCCCACTTGTTCCTTGGCGCCCGCCCTGTCAGTCATGCACAATCCTGAACAGTGCGCTCAAGTTTACTTGACGAAGTTTAGAACTGTTATAAACTGAGGGCGTTGACTGACCCGCGGCTTTCCGGAATCTCCCAGCGATTCCTTGCCGTTGGCGGCCAACGCAAGGGCGGGAGCAGTATCCCGCCGCTTCGGAGCGCCCAATGCGACTGACCCGCCAATCGAACTACGCCATTCGTACGCTGATCTACTGTGCCGTCAACGACCCGGGCCTGAGCCGGGTCGCCGACATCGCCAGGGCGCACGCCATCTCCGAGCTGTTCCTGTTCAAGCTGATCAAGCCGCTGGTCGAGAACGGGCTGATCGAGACGGTGCGCGGCCGCCGCGGCGGCATCAAGCTGGGGCGCCCGGCCGAGGAAATCACGCTGCTCGACACCATCCGCCTCACCGAGGAGAGCTTCTCGATGGCGGAGTGCTTCGAGGATGGCGACATCACCTGCCCGCTCGCCGACAGCTGCGACGTGAACGCCGCACTGCGCGAGGCGCTCGGCGCCTTCTTCGAAGTGCTGGAGAGCCACACGATTGCCGACCTCGCGTCAAAGCGCCGGTCGCTGCGCCAGCGCCTTGGCCTCACGTTCGAGGAAATGGAGCCGGTGCTGATCGCCCAGGCGGCGAACTAGCCGAGTAGCGGGCGGAAGCGAACGCGCCGGCGGCGTTGCGTTCGGCGCGCGGCTGTTCTAAGCCCCGTCTCATGGCATCCCCCCGCATTCTCGACCTGCAGAACATCCGCCTCCGCATCGGCTCGACCGACCTGCTCGAAGGCGCCGAACTCACCCTGTCGCCCGGCGAGAAGGTGGCGCTTGTCGGCCGCAACGGCTCCGGCAAATCGACGCTGCTGAAGATCGCCGCCGGGCAGATCGAGCCCGATGGCGGCACCCGCTTCCTGCAACCGGGGGTCACTATCCGCTACCTGCCGCAGGAGCCGGACCTCACCGGCTTCGCGACCACGCTCAGCTATGTCGAGGACGGCATGGGCGAGGGCGACGAGCATTATCGCGCCATCTACCTGCTGAACGCGCTGGGGCTGACCGGCGAGGAAGACCCGGCGCGGCTGTCCGGGGGCGAGGCGCGCCGTGCGGCGCTGGCCCGCGTGCTGGCGCCCGAGCCCGACATCATTCTGCTCGACGAGCCGACCAACCATCTCGACCTGCCGGCCATCGAGTGGCTCGAGGCGGAGATCAAATCGATCAAGTCGGCGATGATCCTCATTTCGCACGATCGGCGGTTCCTCGCCGACCTGACGCGCGCCACGGTGTGGCTTGATCGCGGCACAACGCGGCGGCTGGAGCGGGGCTTCGGCGCCTTCGAGGAGTGGCGCGACCAGGTGATGGAGGAAGAGGAGACCGCCCGGCACAAGCTCGACCGGCAGATCGTGCGCGAGGAGCACTGGCTGACCTATGGCGTGACGGCGCGGCGCAAGCGCAATGTCCGCCGGCTTGGCGGGCTGTTCGAGCTGCGCCAGCAGCGGCGTGACCTGAAGCGCGCTGTCGGCGAGGTGAAGATCTCGGTGGCCGAGGGCGATGTGTCGGGCAAGATGGTGGTCGAGGCGAAGGAGATTTCCAAGCGTTTTGGCGAGCGGGTGATCGTCGAGGATTTCACCACGCGCGTCATCCGCGGCGACCGGGTCGGCATCATCGGGGCCAACGGCGCCGGCAAGACGACGCTGATCAAGATGCTGACCGGCGAGCTGAAGCCCGATACGGGCACCATCAAGCTCGGCTCGGCCATCGAGCTCGCGAGCCTCGACCAGCGCCGGGCTACCCTGACCGACGACATGACGCTGAAGGAAGCGATCACCGGCGGCGGTTCGGACACGCTGGTGATCAACGGCGAGCCCAAGCATTTCATGGGCTATCTCAAGGACTTCCTGTTCGCCCCCGAGCAGGCGCGCACCGCGGTATCGAAGCTCTCGGGCGGCGAGCGCGGCCGGCTGGTGCTGGCGCGGGTGCTGTCGCTGCCATCGAACGTGCTGGTGCTCGACGAGCCGACCAACGATCTCGACCTCGAAACGCTCGACCTGCTGCAGGAGATGCTGGCGGACTACCCCGGCACGGTGATCGTGGTCAGCCATGATCGCGACTTCCTCGACCGCGTCGCCACCTCGGTGATCGTGGCGGAAGGCGATGGTAGCTGGACCGAGTATCCGGGCGGCTATTCCGACATGGTGACGCAGCGAGGCTATGGCGTGGTGGCGCCGACCAATGCGCAGAAGCCGAGGGGCGGCAAGCAGGCGGCGCTGCCGCAGACGACGCTGGCCTCGGGGACAGCGAGCAAGGGCAAGCTGAGCTTCAAGCAGAAGCATGCGTTGGAGCAGTTGCCCAAGGACATCAAGACGCTGCAGGCGGAGATCGTGAAGCTGAACGCCACGCTGGCCGATCCGGGGCTCTATGCCAAGGATGCCAAGCGGTTCGCCGACACCAGCGCGGCGCTCGACAAGGCGCAGGCGGCTCTGGGCAAGGCCGAGGACGAGTGGCTGGAACTCGAGGCGCTGCGCGAGGCGATCGAGGGGTAAGGTACGGGATCGAGAGCCGCCTACGACGGCGACAAGTTCCCGCGCACCGCGGCCGAGCGCCGTCTCATCAGCCACGCGACCCGCGCTAGTAGTCCAGGAGGCTGCAGCCGCGTGGCCAGCGCTTTGCTCCAGGCCCGCCGGTCCCCACGCCAATCGAACCGACTCGGATCCCGAACAGACGTCGTGCACAAGAGCCCTATCGCCTTGCCCCTGTTGTAGCGCTGCAACCGCTCCTGGAGTTCCGCCGTCTGATCGGCGGTCGGGCTTGAGGTGCCGCTGTCGACCACCACCAGCGTCGGCTCATCGTCGGCGAGCCACTGGCGGGTCCTGGCGCAAAGCCGGTCGTGCCGCTCGCGCGCGCTGACATAGAACCTGGCCAGTCCATCCGCTGAGTGCTCAGGAAACTCGTGCAGGTGAAGCGTGCCAGCCAGACGGTTGGTGATGCCATGTTCGGCGGCGTAAAGATCTTCCCTCTCGAACATCCCAGCGAAGTCCCGCTGCAGATAGAGCAGCAGCCCATCGACCGGCGTAACCTGCCAGGAAAACACCGTGGTCGGGCTCCCTAGCCCGGCCTGCCCCGAGACCTGATCGGTGCCCATCGAGCGCATGTACCACCTGATCTGGTACTGGGCCTGGCAGTCAAGACCGAGGCTGAGGACACGCCGCCACGCCCGACGCTGGGGCGAGGGCCCTGTTTTGGGACTTGCATCGACCAAACCGTACGCTCCGTCTCAAGCCGTCCTGATAGCGGCACGGGCGCCGCCCACCAGGAGACAATTGCAGGTGCGCCTCCTGCTGCGACTGGCACAGTGTTGCACCCGCCCCACAATCTGCTGTTGCCTAAAACCAAACTTCCGGCTGGTGCAAAATCTGAAGGGTCTCGGCCGGCTGGCCGTGGATGCGCTTGAGCAGCAGCTCGCCCATCTGCTGGCCGGCGAGCGCAGTATCCTCGAACAGGGCGTCAACCTTGGGCCGGACCTGCGAGAAGATGGTGGAGGTCTGCTTGGCCACCACCTGCACGTCGCGGCCGATGGTGCGGCCCGCGTCGGTGATGCCGGCCATGACGGCAAGCGCGGACGCATCGCCGGTGCACACGAAGCCATCGGGCGCAGCGGGCTCGCGCAGGCGGCGCATGACGGCGAGGCGGATGTCGTCTGGGGCACTGTCGAGGGTAGCGCCCGAGAGGATTTCCCAATCGAGGCCGGCTTCGGTGACGGCCGACATGAAGCCATCGCGGAGGTGGTGGCCGAAGCTGAAGCGCATGGGCGGCAGGATGATCGTCACCTTGCGGCAGCCCTTGGCCTTGAGGCGCCGGACGGCGTGGTTGGCGAAGGCGGCGTTGTCGTAGTCGACGAAGGGGTGCGGCACCGGGCTCATGGTGCGGCCGTGCGAGACGAAGGGAAAGTTTTCCTCGAGCAGCAGCTTCACCCGGGCATCGTCGGGCTCGGTGCGCGAGAAGATGACGCCGTCGGCCGCCTTGTTGCGCAGCAGGTAACGGATGGGATCGAGCGGCGTGGCGTTGCGGAAATTGGCGGTGATGACGAGGTGATAGGCCGTGTCGCGCAGCGCCGCGGTGATGCCCGAGACCATGGACTGGCCGAAGCCGAGGATTTCGTCGTGCGGGTCGAGGATGAGACCGATGACGTGGGTGCGGCCGGTCTTGAGGCGGAGCGCCGTGCGATCGGGCACGTAGCCGATCTCGGCGGCGATCTTCTGCACGCGCAGGCGCGTCTCGTCGCTGAGTTCGGGCGCGTTGTTGAGGGCGCGCGAAATCGTGGTGATGGCGAGCCCGGTCATCTCCGCGATGGTCCGCAGAGTCGGCCTGGCGCCGGGCTTTGATTCGCGCGCACGCGGCCTGCTGCGCTTCTTGTCGCGCGTTTCCGTCTCGCTCACGCCAGATCTCCCTCACGCGGGCGGCCTTCTTGCAGAGGCTCGGCCCGCTCCGGCGCCAGATCAACAGAATATGCAATCGATTTCAAGGCGAGAAGCCAAAGCGGTTTGGGAGACTTTCGTCGGGTCGCGGACGGAAAAGGTCGCGGGAACGAATGGCGCGGCAGAAAGTTTTCGAAGCAGGAAATTTCGCTTCAATGCCAGCTGATTGGAAGCGGTGCTCTGGTGGAAGCGGGTTGGGCTTACTATGTTCGGCGCTGTGGGGTTGAGGGAGAGGCAGACGAAAGCCGGATGGCGCGTCTCGCCCCGTCCAGCTATACCTGAGACGTCGCGGAAGTATCCGCCACACAAAGCTGCGGGACGGGAACCATGCTTCCTTGCCCGAATGGAACCACCCTCGGCCACTGGCCCCTGGAAAAGGAGACGAAATTGCAAATCGCACTTCGCACCGCGCTCCGAACCGGGATCAAATGGGTAAAAAACCGCACCAAACGGTGTTGGCGAACCAACCGAATGTGACTGCGGCCACCGCGTCACGCATTCGTCTCACAGTTCAGCTAACACCCCGCTCGTCGCCACCGACGGGCCGATGGAGGTTCTTTCCATGCAGCATGCCCATTTTGAAAAGCCCCACGCGGCCAAGCCCATAGCCATCGATATCGACGGCGAGCCGAAGGGCGTCCTGGTTGCGTCCGGCCAGGGGTACAGGTTCCTCGCCGTCAAGCTCGATGCCTTCGGGGTCGACGGCCAGGAGTTTACCTCGGTGGAAGCGGCGGAAGCCGCAGTGCGCTCATCGCTGAGGGGGCAGGCCTGAGGCCCGCCCCTGACGCTTGCCTGATCTGCCCCCTCACTGCCGCAGCCGCCCGTGAACGAAGCGGCGGATATCGGCACTCGTGCCGCTGACGGCCGATGAGTCCGCCGGTCGCCAATGGTCTATTGATGCAGCGGCTTGTCGACAAGGGCGGCGGCCTTAACCGCTCCGCAAGCGGCGAGGACTAAGGTTTTCCCGGGAATGCAATAGACGGGAAAGGGCGCGCCGATGAAGGCCAGTGCCTATGTGGTGGGGCCAAGCGACGGGCCCGGGGCCGCGCTGATGGACATGGGGCGGGCGCTGGGATTTCCGGTGGTGCTGCCGTTCCACTCGGTGGCTGCCGCCGAAGCACAGTCGCAGCAGACGCCGCTGGTGTTCTTCCTGTTCGCCGCGGTGCACGACGTGCGGATACTGAAGGGGGTGGCCGACCAGATCCGGTTCGCCCCGGCCCGCCGCATCCGCTTTTCGCCGATGCTGTATTTTTCCGAAAGCCCGTCGGTGGACGCGATCTCGCGGTGCATCGAGATGGGCTTCGATGACGTGATCACCCTGCCCTTCACCCGGCCGCGGGTGATGGCGCGGATCACCCGGCTGATCGACCATATGCAGGTCTACCACGAGACCTCGGCCTATCTCGGGCCGGAGCGGAAGGTGCATCGCGGCACGGGGCAGTTCCGGCGGATCGAGATCATCCGCAGCCCGTCGAGCGGCACCAGCGTGCTGCGCGACGAGATGCGGGTGGGGCTGTAGCCTCGCGCGATCAGCCGGGGCGCCGGTCGTGCCCGAACATCAGCGAGTAGCCGACCCAGCAGACCAGCGACCAGGCCGCGCCAAGCGCCCAGCCGGCGATGACATCGGTGGGGTAGTGGACGCCGAGGTAGACCCGCGAGAGGCCGATCGCGACGGTCATGAAGATGCCCAGCCCGATGAAGAAAGCTCGGAGCCTATGGCGGTGGCTCGCCTCGGCGAGCAGCAGGCCCAGGGTCAGGAAAACCACGGCCGACATGGTGGCATGGCCGCTCGGGAAACTGGCGGTGAACACGCGGGCCGCCTCGGCCATGTCGGGCCGGGGGCGATCGAACAGTTCCTTCAGGGCGGTCGACAGGATAGTGCCGCCCACTACCGAGAAACCGACGAAGATGGCGGTGCGGCTGCGGCCAGACATGGCGAAATAGAGCACGGTGACAATCAGGATGAAGCCGAGCACCGTGAAGCTGCCGAGCCCGGTGACATCGCGCACCGCTTCCTGGAACCAGTCCGGCCCCCAAGGCTGCGAGGGATCGGCGCGATCTCGAAAGAACGCCGTCACGGCGTCGTCGAACACGGTGGTTTCACCCTCGATCACCTCATCGGCCACAGAGGCAAAGCCCCAGAGCAGCAGGGCGGTCAGCCCGGCCAGGACATAGGGGATGCGGCGCGGCCGGCCAGTCGGGCTCGGGCGCGGCGCATCGGGCAAGTCGTCTGAGCTCAAACTGCGGTCCCCACGGAGGCGACGGCGGGGCCCGGTGGCGTGACCGCCTGCTCCCGCTCGCGCGTCTGCCATGCCGCCCCGTCCCACTCGCGCACGGTGAGGGTGACCTGGCGGTCGGCGATGTCGATGACATTGTAGCCGTTCGCGCCGCCCCGCAAGCGGGTGGAGACGGCCGAGCCGGCCTGGGCCACGAGGATCGGGGCCGCCGCCGAACGGGTCAATCCTGTCGGAGCGTCCTCGGCAGGAATCTGGCCGTGACTGCGGGCATAGGAGAGGTGGAAATGCCCTGACAGCACCAGGCGGACGCCGAGCCGGGCGAAGGTCTGGAGCGCCAGGTCGGCGCGGCGCACCAGCCGCATCGGCTTTTGCACGTCGCCCTCGGGCTGGATCAGCGGGTGATGCGCGACGACGATCCGCAGCGCGTCTGGATCGGTGCCCTCAAGCCGCGCCTCGAGCCGTCGCAGCTGCCCCTTGCTGATCGAGCCATGCGCCCAGTTCAGCTCGGCCCGCGCCCGCCGCGAGGTCTTGATGCCGGCAATCACCACTCCGTCGAGTTCCAGCATTGGCTCGAGCTCGGGCGAGATGTGCCGCCGGTATGAACGATAGGGGTTGAGCAGCCGGCGGAGCACATTGCGGGCAGGAACATCGTGATTGCCCGGCACGGCGAGGATGGGGAGTTGCAGCGCATCGAGGAAGGCCCGGGCGGCGATGAACTCGCGCTCGGTGCCAACCTGGGTGAAGTCGCCGCTGACCACGACGAGGTCGGGCGCGGCAGCGATGATATCGGCCGCCAGCGCATCGGCGACAGTGGTGTCGTGATGACCGAAATGCAGGTCGGAGAGGTGGCAGAGACGCATCAGCCGGTTGCCTCCAGTCGTATGGCCTCGCTCGCCTCGGCAGCCACCGGTCCGGCCAGCACCTTGAGCCCCAGCGGGTGGATGCGGAAATCGAACGGACCGTCGATCATGCCAACCTCGCCGTCGATCATGGCGCGGACGCGGCGACGGCGCGTGCGGATCGTGACGGAGCGCACGTTCTCGATCTCGAGCGCCCCGTCCTGCCGCCAGGTGCCGAGCAGCATTTCGAGCCCAAGCCGGATGGCGTCGCCGGGCGACAACGAAGTGACGATGTAGAGCGACAGGAAGCCCGCATCGAGCCGGGTGCGGGTGAACACTTTGCCGAGCCCCGCTGCGTAGTCGTTGTTTGCGACTGCGATCGAGTGCACCCGGTGAATGGTCGGCTCACCATCACCCGTCGTAATTTCCGCTGCGAAGCGGCGGACCCGCGACAGGGCGCGAAAGAAGTGCGTCATGAAGCCCAGCCGGGCGCCCCAGGAGGAATTCCCGCGGATCTTCTCGCGGACCGCGGCGATGCCGGGCACGGCGCCGATCACCACCTTGTGGAGGAAGACCTGGCCGTTGACCTCGCCGAAGTCGATCTCGCGCTCGACCATGTCGGGCAAGGCGGCGAACCACTGGTCGAGTTCGAGCGGCAGGTTGAGATCGCGGGCGAGCAGGTTGGCGGTGCCGAGGGGCAGGACGGCGAGCCGCTTGCCGGTCTCGCTCGCCACCTTGGCCAGCGCCGTGGCGGTGCCATCGCCACCCGCCGCGACGAGGACGGGGGCGGTGCTGTTGCCGGCGGCGCGCAAGCGCTGCGAGAATGGCTTAGAGCTGTCGGCGTCGATGCTGATGCGATGGCCCATCTCGGCGAACTTCGCCACGATGGCCTCGGCCGTCACCCCGCCAGCGAGCGCGGTGCCTGAACTGGCGTTCAGCATGACGTGATAATGGATGTCGGACATGATGCACCCCGTTTTCCGCACAACGGGCGGGCGGCCAGTTGGTTCGATCGGTGGCGTAAATCAGGCGCGCGCCGCGTGGCGCTCGCCCCAGCCCATTACCCGGTCGCGGCCTGCATCCTTGGCGATATAGAGCGCTGCATCGGCGCGACGGACCAGTTCGGTGGCGGAGACAGTCGAGCCAGGCTCAAGGGTGGCAACGCCGAGGCTGACGGTGACGATCCGTTTCTCACTGCCGGCATGGGCGATATCGAGCGCGCGGACGGACTCGCGCAGTTGCTCGGCCAATTCCCACGCGCCCTGCTGGTTGGTGTCGGGCAGGATGAGCGTCATTTCCTCACCGCCATAGCGCGCCACCACATCGGCCGGACGCCGGGCGCCGGCGCGCAACGCGGCAGCCACCTGCTTCAGGCACTCGTCGCCGGCCTGATGGCCGTAGCGGTCGTTGTAGGCCTTGAACCGATCGATATCGACCATGACGAGGCTCAGCGGCTGCCTGCTGCGCGCGGCCCGCAATGCCTCGTCGGCCAGTCGCTCGTCGAAGCCGCGCCGGTTGAGCAGGCCGGTGAGCGCATCGGTGGTGGCCATGGCGCGCAGTTGTTCGGTGAGGGCCATCAGCCCGGCCTCGGCCCGCTTCAGGTTGGTGATATCCGAGACCAGCACCGTGGCACCGCCGTCAGGCATCGCCCGGGTCCGGATATGCAGCCAGTGACCGTCAAAGAGCGGGACTTCCTCCTCTCCGCCCGATGCCAGCGACCCCACGATCGACGTGACCCAGTTGCCCCGGTCTTTCGGAATGTGCAGCTGCTCGCCGCGCTCGGCGGCCGCCTTCAGGATGTCGCTCAGATGGGACCCGGGGACCCGGACGTCGCTGGTGAGCGGAAACATCGCGCGGTACCGTTCGTTGGTGAACACCAGCACGCCATTGGCATCGAAACGAGCGAGCCCGTCCGACATCGTCGTCAGCACCAGATCGAGCTGCTTCCGTCCCTCCAGCAGCGCCTGCTCGAGGGCCTTGCGCTCGGTGATGTCACGGGAGGCGCCGGCGAGCCCGATTACTTCGCCGTCGACGTTCCGAACTGCCACCTTGGAGGTGAGGAACCAGCGCTGCTCATCGTGTTCGGCAACCAGCTCCTCAACGTTCAATACCTCCCCGCCATTGCGGACAATTTCCTGCTCGACATCGAACAGTTTTCTGGCCCGTTCGGGCGAAGCAAGGTTGAAATCAGTCTTGCCTCGCAACTCGGCCGGCGAGGCGAAGCCATGCCTGATCGCGACCATGTTGTTGGCGGCAACGAACCGGCTTTCGTTGTCCTTGACAAACAGGTAGTCCGGCGCCTGCCCGAATGCGTCCTGCAGGAGTTTCTGCTCGTCCATCAGCCGCTGACGCTGCACCAGGAAGAAGGTGGCCACCGCCGTCGCGACAAAGCCGATCGCGACGATAGGCATGCCCGCCTTGAGCGCAGTCCACAGCATCGCTTCGGGTAGCAGCACGAATCCACCGAGTGGCGCCGTGGCGCTGACCAGCGAAAACGCCAGGATTGCGCCGGTGCTGGCACCGCGTTGCCGCACGAGGGCGTGGGCAACCAGTCCGATAGCACTCACCAGGCCAATGCTTAAAAGGGCGCCGGCCACGCCGACTCCGCCGAGTGCAGCGCGAAAGCCGCCGGTCATCACGGCTGTGATCGCCACAGCCACCGGGCCGCCCAGGAAGGCGGCCATGGCCACGAAACAAGCGCGCAGGTCGAACAACACGCCGGGCTGAATTTCGATCGACAGCTGCATGGAGACGATGGCGCCGACCCCCATGACAGCGCCGAGGATGGCGCGCCGATAGGGCCGCCTGACCCGCCTCAGCAGATCCTGCAAATGCAGCCAGCCGAACCCGAACAGTCCGACAACCGCAAAATTGGCGATGAGGGACTGCCACATGGCGTGAAGGGTCCAGGTTTCCACCGACCCTAGACGAGGCGTCTCTACCTTAAGGTTAAAGTCGAGACCTTTAATTAAACCGACCGGAACCGGGCGCGGTAGTCGCGGGGGGTCATGCCGCGCAAGGCGCGGAACTGGCGGTTGAAGTTGGCGAGCGAGGCGTAGCCCACGGCGTCGGCGACGTGCTGGATCGGCTGGTCGGTGGAGGAGAGGCGCGAGCAGGCGTCGCCGATGCGCAGGCCGGTGAGATAGGTGCCGATGCTGGTGCGGGTGTGGCGGGTGAAGAGGCGGTGCAGCCCGGATACGCTGAGTGCGGCGATTTCGGCGAGGTCGGGCAGCGAGACGGGATCGGCATAGTGCTGGTGCAAGTGGGTCAGCACCCGGTCGAGCCGCGAGCGGCTGGCTTCGGTGGGGCGCGGCGCGACGTGCGACAGCGGCTGGGCGGGGGCTTCGGACAGGCGGGCGAGGATGGCGACGAGGCCGAGCAGGCGCTGCAGCGGGGGCAGCGTGAAGATCGCCTCGATCTGCTCGCGCAGCGCCAGCCCGGTTTCGGGCGGGAAGGCAAGCCCCGTGGCCGAGCGTTCGATGAGGTCGCGCAGCGGGCGGAGCTCGATCGATCCCGCGATCAGCGCCGCAAGCCACTCGCGCTCGAACCACAGGACGAGGGCGACATGCGGGCTGGTTGGGTCGAGTTTTTCGCGGCTGGCCCAGGTGTGGGGGAGGTTCGGGCCGACCAGCACGAGGTCGCCGTGGCCGTAGCTGCCGACATGGTCACCGACGAAGCGCTGGCCGGCGGAGTTGAGGGTCAGGGTCAGCTCGAGCTCGGGATGGTGGTGCCACTGGAACGGGATGGCGTCATCGAGGCGGCGGTTGAGCATGCTCCACGACGCCTCGGGCGGACGCTGCAGGTGCTCAAGGAATGGCCGCATTGCGCAACTCCGGCGCCGAGAATGCCAGAATAGTATCAGTTTTGTGCGGAGGAGGACAACACGCCTGGCGCCGTGCGGCTAGTGTCAGCTCACCCGAGCGAGGGGAGATTGAATTGGGAGAGCACTATGAGCATGGCCGCGGCCACTATGGCGACACCGATGAAGCGCGACAGCCATCCGACCACGCAGGCTTCGACGCAGCTGAAGGACATTCGGAAGACCCTGCCGCTGCGGGTGCTGTCGGAGGACGACTGGCAGCACTGGATCACCAAGGGCTGCGTGATTGTCCGTCAGGCGGTGCCTGCGGCCAATGTCGAGCGGCTTGTGGACCTGCTCTGGCGTTTTGACGAGAAGGACCCGAACGACCAGTCGACCTGGTACGCGCCGCAGCGCCGCGACCACATCATGAAGGAGCTGAACGGCACCGGCATGCTGGAGATCTATAACCACCAGTACCTGTGGGATAACCGGATGGAGACGCGCATCTACGATGCGTTTGTCGACATCTGGGACCGCGAGGATTTGTGGGTGACGATCGACCGGGCCAACCTCAACCCGCCCAAGAAGGTGAAGGGGAACCCCAACGGCTTCATCCACTGGGACGTCGATACCTCGATCACCCCGCCGCCGATCGGCGTGCAGGCGGTGCTGAGCCTGAAGAAGCAGGACGGCGATGTCGGCGGCTTCCAGTCGGTGCCCTACCTGTTCGAGCATTTCGACGAGTGGGTGAAGACGCAGCCGGAGGATCGCGACCCGATGCATCCGGACATGACCGGGCTATCGACGGTGAATGTCGATCTCGAGCCCGGCGACCTGATGATCTTCAACTCGCTGCTGGCGCATGGCGTGCGGCCCAACCACTCGGACAACCGGGTGCGGATGGCGCAGTATATCTCGATGCATCCGGCAGAGTTCGACAACGAAGCGGAGCGGCTCGAGCGCATCCGGCTGTGGCGCGAACTGGACTCGCCGAAGCGCGACGCCTTCCCCGGCGATCCGCGCGACTGGGAAAAGCACAATGCCGAGACGGCCACGCTGACGCCCTTGGGCGAGAAACTGCTCGGCCTGACGCGCTGGTAGCCGCGCGACCTGCGAGGCATAAAAAAAGGGCCCGCGAGGGCCCTTTTCGTCGTTCAGTGTGAGCTCAGCGAGCTTAGAGCGCGCGGAGGTTCGTCGCCGAAACCTTGCCGTCACGGCCCTTTTCGAGCTCGTAGCTCACCTTCTGGCCTTCGTTCAGGCCGGAAAGGCCAGCGCGCTCGACGGCCGAGATGTGGACGAATGCGTCCTGGCCGCCGGTGTCCGGCTGGATGAACCCGAAACCCTTGGTGGAATTGAAGAACTTAACGGTGCCTTCGGTCATGATGGCTTCTTTCGATTATCGTGTGCGGGGTCTTCCCGCGTCACACGTGTTTCCCGGACGGCGACATGCCGCCGGGCCTAAACGCTGCAATGATCAAGAGGTAGCCAGAAGGACCAGAGGTCCGGATGGATAGCGCCCGGAAAACCGAAACGTCAGATGGGGTCACTGTCACACGCCTCAATCAGAGTCGGATGGCAGGGGTGAGAGATCGTTTTCGTCGACGATCCGCTCGTAGTTTTCATTGTCGCTCCGCACACGGTAGCGCAGCGGGCCGCCTTCGTGCGGAAGCCGCGCGACGATGGTGCAGGTGGCTGCTCCACGCGCAAACTCCCGGCCGCCCGGCGCCATGGCAAGGCGCTGGCCGACCGCGTAGCGATGGCCGATCGACTGGCCGGCCACCGGCTGCGTCATCGACGCGCTGGTGGCAGGAACGTAGGCGGGCGCCGGAACTGCGGAGGGGGTCGCCCCGCGCTTCTTGGAAGCATTGCGGGACGGCACGGAGACGCTCTTGTAAGGCATTGTTGCGTGCTCCTGCGGCAGGGACGCCGCGCCGCCGGTCACGGCTGCGGACGGGTGAAGCGGGCCGGGCGCAGCGGCAGCTTCGGCTTGGGCGCTGCAATCAGGCCCTCGCGGATCGCCTGCTTGCGCGCATTCTTGCGGCTGCGACGCACGGCCTCGGCCTGCTCGCGCACGCGCGCTTCGGACGGCTTCTCGTAGTAGCGGCGGAGCTTCATCTCGCGGAAGACGCCCTCACGCTGCAGGCGCTTCTTCAGCACCCGCATGGCCTGATCGACGTTATTGTCCCTGACGGTGACCTGCATTGTGCATCCTCGCGTTGTTGGTGATGGTGGAGACCCGCTTGCGGGGAAGCGGATAACTGAGACTGTTGTAGAGACCCCGGAGTTCGCCCCCGGCGAACTCGAACTCGCCAATGGTCAGGCGGGCGCCCCGAAGGCTGATGGGCGCGGCTTCCTCGAAGGCGAATCTCAGGGCGTTTGCGGCGCGCCGGAACGCGCGAGCGCCCAGCGAAGTAGCGGTTTCCCAATCGCTGCCGAGGTGGAGCTCGGCGCGAGCGAGATAGTCGAAATCTGGCATATGGACATTGGCGCCTCCCGAAACCGTCCGTCGCTGCTGGGCAGCGGGGCAGGCACGGCCTGGTGGCGAAACTTTCTGCAAGTGCGCTGCGGCCTGTGGCCGGCGCTGTTCCCCGCCCGCTGTTGCGGACCAGGTCTAGTGGCGACGCCATAATAGCGCGCTCAGACGCTATATGGAGGGAATGGACCACAAAAGCAAGCACGCAGTCCGATCACGGCAGGGCGACCGGTCTGCGGACCGCCCTGCCATGCCCGCCGATCAGGACGGCGGATCGGTGGCGGCGGGCTTGCTGGCAGGACTGGCCGCGGCCTTCTGCTGGCGCTTTTCGGCGAGGTGGACCAGCACGGCGGCGAAGGCGATGAGGACGGCGATGCCGCCCATCGAGCCGCCGAGGGCATTGCGCACGTAGGCGCCAGGGAGAGTTGCGGCGAAAACGAGGATGAGCGACACCCACCAGCCGGCCTTTTCGAACAGCGGCGCGTGGATGATGTCGTCGCGGAGGAAGGCGAAGGCCAGCACCACGAGGATGACATAGGCGTGCGGGTGCAACTCCCAGCCGGTGCCGACGGCAGCGAAGCTGGTCCTGACCAGATCGGTGTACTCAATGAGGTTCATGGCGTTGGGGATGAAGCCGCCGCCAGAATCGTTGAGATAGAGGAAGAACTGCGAGACAAAGAGCAGCACGATGGCTGCGATCATCAGCAGGCGGGCGGGCGACTTGTCGCGGAAGAACTCCTGCACGAGCCCCATCGGTCGTTCCTTTTTCGGACGCTAGTCGGTTGATGGCGAAAGCCGCGCCACTTCGGCTTGGGCAAAGCCGCGCTGCTCGTGATCGGCAGGGGCCAGTTCGAGAAAGCGGTTGAAGGCGTCTCGCGCCTCGGCCGGCCGGTTGTCGCGGTCGTAGAGCTTGCCCAGCGACAGGAAGACTGTCGGGATAGGCGGGGCGGCATTGCGCAGCGCCTCGAAGGCGGCGATGGGGTCGGCGAGCGGTCGGTCGCCGGCGAGCGCCAGACCCATCAGGGTGCCGGCGCGCACGACCATCAGGCGGTCGCTGGTTTCGCCGCGCGCGATCGCCGTATCGTAGGCGGCGAGCGCATCGGC